>NZ_JBFTND010000133.1:0-27899 GCF_056397305.1 Cupriavidus sp. 05N40 | reverse complement strand
GAACTGGAACCGATCCCGTTGACCAGTCGCGATGTCTTCGAGTTCTCCACTCTTGAAGGGGCCAAGGCCTGCGGGTACGACGGCCTGATTGGCTCACTCACGCCCGGCAAACAAGCGGACGTTGTGCTCATCGACACCAATGCAGTCAACCTGATGCCGCTCAACTACACGTACGGCTCGATCATCGAATCGACCCATGCCGGCAACATCGATAGCGTCTATGTCGCTGGCAAAGCGATGAAGAGAGGGGGCAAGCTGCTCAGTGTAGACCTGGCCTCGCTGCGCAAGAAGGTGGATGCGGCGCGCGACGGGCTGTTCTCGCGTGCGGGAGTGCCTCATGACCAGCATTGGATGCCGAAGCCGTACCTGCGCAAGCAAGTGGTAGACGCCGCCTGACCGTACCGCAGCGGTGCGAAACAATCCGCCGTGCCACACCTCAATGGGGAACGCCTTCTGTGGCGGGTGTGGCGCTTCGATCTGCCAAGGCGTTGTCGAAAGGCACGCATGAGGCGGGCGGTAGAGTAGGACCCAAAAATGAGGCCAGTGGCCACAGGAGACAAAAATGCACTTCCTTCGAACCAGCGGCATTGCATGCGGCGCCCTGGCAGTCGCTATGCTCGTCAACAGCGCCGCCAACGCGGCCGATCAGTTGAAGATCGGTTTCATCGGGACGCTCTCCGGCACGAACGCCACCATGGGCAACCAGTTGAGCGACGGCTTCCAACTCGCGATCGAGCAGGCCGGTGGAAATCTGGGTGGACTGCCCACACGCGTCATCAAGGTCGACGATCAGCAGAAGCCGGATATCGGCCGGCAGGAAGCCAACCGGCTGATCGAGTCGGAGAAGGTCCAGTTCATCGTAGGCGTACCGTTCTCGAACGTGTTGAACGCGGTGTTCACGCCAGCTGTGCAGAAAACGATCCTGATCGGCATGGCTGGCGCGCCATCGGCAATCGCCGGCGCGTCCTGTTCACAGTACTTTTTCTCGAGTTCGTGGCAAGGCGACACGCTCGCGGAAGCCGTTGGTACCGCGCTTGAGCGCAAGCAGGTTAAGCGACTCTATGTGATGGTCCCCAATTTCCCGGGCGGCCGCGAGGTTGTGGCCGGGCTCAAGCGAAAATTCAAGGGAGAAATCGTCGGCGAGATCTATACGCCGCTGACGCAACTCGATTTCGCTCCGGAGTTGGCGCAGCTTCGCACGGCAAAGCCTGATGCGGTCTTCGCATTCTTCCCGGGCGGGCTCGGTATCCAGTTCATCAAACAGTACGCGCAGTCCGGTCTCAAGGATGCCGTTCCCTTGTACACGGCCTATACGATCGATGCCAACACGCTTGGCGCCATGGGCGAGGCTGCAGTGGGTGTGCGCACCGCCGAGTTCTGGGGCGCCTCAATGGACAACCCGGCCAACCGGCAGTTCATCGACGCCTTCCAGAAACGGTACAAGTACGCGCCATCCTCCTACGCAGCCCAAGGTTACGACGCCGGTCGAATGCTTGACGCAGCCATTCGACAGGCGAACGGCAGCATTGATGACCGCGCGGCCATGGCTGCTGCGCTCAAGTCGGCGAAGTTCCAATCTGTGCGTGGGGACTTCCGGTTCAACAACAATCATTTCCCAATACAGGACTTGTACGTTGGCGAAATCGTGAAGTCCGCGGACGGCGTGCCCACGATGAAGCTTGGCGAGCGCGTGCTACACGACTACGGCGATGCCTATGCGGCTTCCTGCCCGTTGAAGTAGCCATACGAAGCATGATCTCACGGCGTTGGCGGCGCTCCCCCAGCGGGAGGGTCGCCAACGTCGCTTCACACCCTAATCCAACTAGACCTCGCATCATGACCCTGCAAGAAAAGCGGACGCTGCTTCGCGGCGGCACGATCCTTACCGGCGACGAGAAGCTTGGTGAACTGCGCCGCGGCGATCTCCTGATCGAAGGCACTCGTATCGCAGCCATTGCTCCCAACATTCCGGTCGACGGTGCCGAGATCGTCGATGCCGACGGCATGATCGTCATCCCCGGCTTCGTCGACAGCCATAGGCACACGTGGCAATCGCTGCTACGCGCAGTGGGCACCGACTGGACGCTGGGTCAGTACTACACTGGCATGCGGTTGACGATGGGTAAGCTGTACACCCCGCAGGACATGCAGCTCGCCAACTACCTTGGCGCACTAGAGTGCCTCAATGCCGGCATCACGACACTACTCGACTGGTCGCACAACAACAACACGCCCGACCACGCGGACGCGGCTATTGCCGGTTTGCGCGACGCCGGGATTCGTGCGGTGTGGGCGTATGGCAACGGCAATGACGAATGGATCCCGCCCAACGACAAGCCGTCCAACCTCAACGATGTGCGTCGCGTGCGTATCGAGCATTTCTCCTCCGAACGCCAACTGCTGCGCATGGCGTTCGCGGCGCGCGGCCCGGAGTTCACGCCGATCGACCTCACCGAGAGCGAGTTTCGCTTCGCGCGCGAACTCGATATTCCGGTCACCGTACATGTTGGCGTCGGCCGCTGGTCCGCCTGCAAGCCTATCCATCAGTTGAACTCTCGCGGGCTCCTGTACGAGAACACCAACTACGTGCATTGTTGCACGCTCCCCGACGACGAGCTGCGCATGCTGGTCGACAGTGGGGGTAGCACTTCGCTTGCGCCGGATACCGCTCTCAACGAGGGGTTCGGTGACCCGCCGACGTTGCGCCTGCTGGCCATGGGGCACGAGCCGAGCCTATCGGTCGATGTGGTGTCATCCGCCCCGGGCGACATGTTTGCGGCGATGCGCCTGCTCCTCAGCACGACGCGCGGCAATGAAGCTCGCCGTTTCCTTGCARAAAACCGGGACTTCGACCCGATTCCCCTGACCAGCCGACAGGTCTTCGGATTTGCCACCCGACAGGGCGCACTTGCCTGCGGATTCGGTGACCGCGTGGGAACGTTGGTTCCGGGCAAGGAGGCCGACGTCGTGCTGCTCAACGCGAGGGATATCAACATGATGCCGCTCAACTATTCGTACGGAAACATCGTCGAATCCGCGCATCCTGGCAATGTCGACTCCGTCTTCGTTGCGGGCCGCGCCGTCAAACGCCATGGCAAGCTCGTCGGCGTCGACCTCGACGGCCTATACCGTCGCGTCGTGGCCGCAAGGGACGGCTTGTTCGAAAAGGCCGGATTGGCGTGCGATCGGCACTGGATGCCGGCGCCTCTCCCCAAGCCGGACCTCTAGTCGAAGGAATGCCGGAGGCCCCTGATCCTGGAAGTTGCGCAAGTCTTGGTAGCATGCGGCCAGGCGACGGCGTTCGAAGCCGTGTTGGTCGAAGCCATCCGCCAAAGTCTGATGCCGGCGAAGGGGTTTATCCTGCAGCGTGCGCCGCGGCATCGAGGCCCCTCTACGGCATCTTGGGCAACGCTGCGCTAAATGCCCCCGTCGTGGGGATTCGCGCCGTCAAGGTCGTGCGTTACACGACGCCTGATCTGGCTGGTTCCCGGACCACGGCGCTGGTCGGCCTGGGCGGCGTGCCGGGCAACGCCGGGGCATCGTCTTACGTTTCCGCAAATGCGAGCTACGCGCGCGGTGACGCTCACGCGACAAGCGCGTACCTCTCAGGAAAGTACGCGAGCCGTGCCCGGGCGGCGCAGAATCAGCGTATCGGATTTGTGTACGCCTTAAATCCCCTTGTAAGGGCCTACCTCCCATACGCTGGCGTGTGCGCGTGATGCATCTCGATCTACAGGCGGGTCAGTCAACGCAACGTTCGCTCCCCTGCGTTTGCGCTCCCCGCCGCGCGGCCTGAAGGTGTGTGGGGTAGTTCAGATCGATCGGCCTGGCTCGTATCCCTCGCAGACCAGCCCGTCCGTCCAGCTCGGCGCGCACTGCTTCGCGCTTAGTGAATCCGTCGTCGTGCAGAGCGCAAGAACTTAGCATAAGAACCATCGTCGCCACTACAGCGCCTGATGGAATCTAGGTATTCACGTTTCACTCGAGATAACTGTTGGCTGGGCGCGCCCATTCGCCGCAAGCTTTCTGCTGATTGTCGTTCACGTGCATTTGGAGGGTAGGCTGCACCGAGGACGCCTTCAGCGACACGCTCCGTCGAATCTGCCCAACGCGCGGAGCCACTGCAAGCGCAACGACGCCGAAGAAGTTCCGTGCTTTAAAAGCCCGCATTCAACCACGCGAACGATGCTGCCGGCGCAAACGGGCGGCCGATCGATCCCGCGTCACGCTATCAGCATCTCTTTCGAAGTACGGAAGGACTGTTTTTGGTTCATTGACACTCAGGCAGCTCGCCGCCATTGTGGAACTCCTTGCAATGCCGGCGCGCTATTCTTGTTCCACTTTGCTAGTGGCGCCTTGCGCCCAATGCTTTAGCGCAAGGCATACCGTGCGCCAGCCTTTATTTTCAAAACGATGGAGATAGCTATGACTGAAACAGACATGATGGCCGGCAAAGTGGTCATTGTTACCGGCGCCGGTGGCGGTATCGGCAGGGACATCGCACTATTGATGGCCCGCTATGGCGCACGCGTACTCGTCAATGACATCGGCGCGGCCCTTGACGGCGCCGGCCGCGATACAACGCCGGGGCAGCGCGTGGCGCAGGAAATCGTGGCAGCGGGCGGGGAAGCTGTAGCTGACGCGCAAAGCGTTGCCGACCCTGGCGCCGGTGATCGGATCGTTACCCATGCGCTTGACGTATTCGGCCGCGTAGACTGCGTGGTCAACAATGCGGGAATCCTGCGAGATCGCTTCTTCCACAAGATGACAGACGAGGAGTGGGATGCCGTCCTCAAGGTGCATCTGTATGGCACGTTTAGCCTCAGTCGGGCCGCGGCGGTACATTTCAAACAGCGGGAAAGCGGCGCATTCATCCACATGACATCGACCTCTGGCCTGATCGGCAATTATGCCCAGGCCAACTACAACGCCGCCAAAATGGGTATCGCTGGTCTCTCGAAATCGATCGCGCTCGATCTCGAAAAGTTCAGCGTTCGCTCGAATTGCATCGCGCCGTTCGCGTGGAGTCGTATGGTCAGTTCGATCCCGATCGACACGCCTGAACAGGCCGCGCGCGTCGAGAAGATCAAGCAAATGACTCCGGCCAAGATTGCACCGCTCGCAGTCTACCTCGCAAGTGACGCGGCGCGCGACGTCAACGGGCAGATCTTTACTGTACGTAACAATGAGATCTTCCTAATGAGCCAGCCTAGGCCCGTGCGTTCCGTGCATCGCAGCGAGGGTTGGAGTCCGGAATCGATTGCCGTCCATGGCATGCCGGCGCTCAAGGCATCGTTCGTGCCCATGGAGCGCTCGGGTGACGTTTTCAGTTGGGATCCTACATGACGTTCGACGGCGCCCCAGCTTTCGCCGCCGTCCACCTTGCCACATTCACAGGATCTCTCCATGTCGATTGACTACCATTCGCTCAAGGCTTGGCCGTTCGAGGACGTTGAGCACCACTATTCCGAACGCGACGCGATGCTCTATGCGCTGAGCGTGGGTTATGGCCATGACCCTCTGGACCGTAACGCGCTGACGTTTACCTACGGACCATCCCTGCACGCTGTGCCGACCATGGCAGCAGTACTAGGCTTTCCCGGTCAGTGGATGAAGCACCCCGCTGCCGGCATCGACTGGGTAAAGGTGGTGCACGGAGAACAACGCATCCGGCTGCATCGCCCCTTGCCGAAGTCGGGAACGATTATCGGCCGCTCCCGCATTAAAGCCGTCATAGACAAGGGCGCGGGCAGGGGCGCCCAGGTCCTAATCGAACGCGATGTCGTCGACAAGGCCACGGGAGCACTTCTGGCTAGTGTCGAGCAGTTGAATTTCTGCCGGGGGGATGGCGGCTTCGCCGAGCGGGGCCAGCCCAGCGACGTGCCCTTGCCGCCTGTGGAAAGCGTACCGGACTCGTCGCCCGATATCGTATGCGATCTGCCGACGCGCGCGGATGCGGCGCTCCTGTACCGTCTCAATGGCGATTCGAACCCGCTGCATGCTGATCCTGATGTGGCGGACGCGGCAGGATTTCCACGTCCGATCCTACACGGGCTTGCCACTTACGGCATTGCCGGCCACGCGATCCTCCGTAGCGTCTGTGGTTACGATCCGCTGCGGCTGCGCATGCTATTCGCAAGGTTCTCGGCGCCGGTGCTACCCGGCGAGACAATCCGTACCGAGATTTGGGTCAGAGACAGAGGCAGCCCGACAATTGCCTTCCGTGCCAGAGTGCTCGAACGGGATGTCACAGTCCTCAGCAACGGTGTTGCCGAAGTGAGGTGAGCGCCTTCGTCTCAGTCGATATCGGCTTTCTCACGTGCTCGCCGGCCCAAGCCGCGGGCACTGTGGCGTGGGCACAATTCCGTACTTTGGACGGACAATCCGACGTTCGGGGCGGACTCCCCCGAAACCCTGAGAATACGTCCAACGGCGCATTCGCCATAGTCTATCGATGCCATGTGTGCAGGGGCTCCCCCCCGAACGCAAGATGTCTTCCGCACTACGCTTATCAAAGTACGGAACACATGGCGTGGTTTGATTGACCTCCTCGGCAATCATTGCCATGCTAAATGCATAAATAGAAGGGATCGGCTCCTCCTTCCAAGGTGCCGATCGAACTCACGGAGTGAGACATGACTTTAAACTTACTAGTCGAACAGGCGCTCAATGGCGCGCAGTTCGGCGTGATGCTGTTCTTAACGTCAGCTGGTCTGACGCTCGTATTCGGCATCATGAATCTTATCAACCTGGCGCACGGTTCGCTGTACATGGCCGGCGCCTATGTCGGCGCCAGCGTGCTAGCGGCAACGGGCAGCTTTGCTCTGGCGATTCTGGTGGCGGTGCCAAGCGCCGCTCTCCTCGGCATGTTGATCGAGCGCGTGCTGCTCCGCTGGTTCTATCGACGCAGCCACCTGGACCAGACGCTGGCGACCTTCGGCTTGATCATGGTTGCCAACGAGGCAGTACGCATGATTTGGGGTGCCACCCCGATGCAGATGACGCTTCCGGTAGCGTTGCAAGGGTCTGTGGAACTCCTGCCAGGTATGCAGTATCCGGTGTACCGCCTCGTCGTGCTCTCGATTGGCCTGTTAATTGCCCTTGCCCTTTACCTGATGGTTGTGCACACGCGCGGAGGGATGTGGGTTCGCGCCGGCGCCAGCGACCGAGTTGCCGCATCTGCTCTGGGTATCAACGTGGACCGGGTCTTCGCCATCGTCTTCATGGCGGGCGCCGCGCTGGCCGGCCTGGCCGGCGTCATGGCCGGGCCCATCCTGGCGGTGCAGGTAGGGATGGGCGAGCCAATTCTCATTCTAGCCTTGGTTGTCATTGTTATTGGCGGTGTCGGTTCCATCCGCGGCGCCTTCATCGCCGCATTGCTCGTCGGCATCGGCGACACGTTCGGCCGGGTGCTGCTCAGCCCGGCGCTCGGGTCGATGTTCATTTACATGATTATGGCTGCCCTGCTTGCCTGGCGCCCCACCGGACTCTTTCCCAGCCATGCTTGACGTAACCTCTCCCATCCTGCGCCCAGTTCGCCCTCACGTTCTGCGGACGTTGCCGAGCCTTCTGATCATCGTGGCTCTCGCCGTGCTACCGGTGCTCGCCACCGCGTTTGACCAGCCCTTCCTGGTTCGCGTCCTAACCCGGGTCATGGTGTTCGCGGTAGCAGCGGTATCGCTGAACGTCCTGCTCGGATTCGCGGGCTTGATAAGCGTGATGCATGCAGCCCTATTCGGGATCGGTGGCTATACGATTGCCATCCTAGCGAGCCACGTTGACATGCCGCTGACGATCTTCGGCCTGGCATTCAAGGGCACAGACAATCTTCTGGTCTCGCTCCCAATCGCGATGCTCGTGTCCGCCGCCGTGGCCGGGGTATTGGGCATCGTGGCCCTGCGCACGCGCGGTGCGTATTTCATCATGATCACGCTCGCCTTCAACCAGATGATTTACTACTTCTTTGTCTCGTTCGACGCCTACGGCGGCGACGAGGGCTTGCAGATCAGTTCGCCGCTTCGTTTGGGGAGCTTGCCTCTGGAAGATCGCACGACGATTTACTACCTGTGCCTAGGCGTCCTTCTCGTCGTGCTGGCCGGTGCCTCGCGCCTCGTCCAGAGCCGATTCGGTACCGTGATCCGGGCCGCCATGGGTAACGAGCGGCGCGTGGCGGCCGTGGGAATTTCCCCGACGCGATACCAACTGATGGTCTTCGTTATCGCTGGCGCGGTAGCCGGCCTTGCTGGCGTGCTCCTCGCGATCTCACAGCAGTTCGTCAGCCCAGCGGACATGGCATGGACCCGATCTGGCGAACTTATCGTGATGGTCGTACTAGGCGGTATGGCCACCGTGTGGGGACCGGTAGTCGGCGTGGCCCTGTATGTCGTGGTGGAAACGCTCCTTTCGGGACTCACTATCCATTGGCAACTTCCCTTCGGGATTCTCATCATCCTCATGGTCCTGTTTCTACGCCACGGCATTGCCGGTGTACTTACGGCAGTAGGGACTCACAAGGGGGAGAAACGTCATCATGCATGACACGCCAGGGCCACACTAGGCCTGGCTCGGTCATTCCAGATCTCGTCGGTCATCCCTGACTTCACGGCCCTGCAGAACGTGGCGCTAGCAGTGCAGGCGGGCACCGGCCACAGTTTCCGCTTCTGGCGACCGACGCGTGACGATGCCACCCTCCTCGCGCCGGCCCGCGAAGCGTTGCATCTGGCAGGCCTGGAAGCACGAGCCGACACAGCAGCGGTTAACCTTTCGCACGGCGAGCGCCGTCAGCTCGAGATTGCCATTGCCCTGGCAATGCGCCCCAAGGTCATGCTGCTCGACGAGCCGATGGCCGGCATGGGCCAGAACGAAAGCCGACAGCTGGTGGATCTCCTGCAGCGTTTGAAAGGGGAATACACCATCGTTATGGTTGAACATGACATGGACGCCGTTTTCGCGCTGGCTGACCGACTCAGCGTACTAGTCGCCGGCTCGGTTATCGCTACTGGCACGCCAGACGACATCCGACGCGACGCATCAGTACAGGCCGCCTATCTTGGCCATTCGGAACCTCGGAGTTAAAAATGCTGCTTGCTCTGCAGAATGTTTGTGCCGGGTATGGGGATGTCCCAGTGCTGTTCGATGCGTCACTCGTCGTTCAGGAAGGCGAGGCTGTAGGCCTGCTCGGGCGTAATGGCATGGGGCGTACCACCCTAATCAACGCTGTGCTCGGCATCTGCCCCCCAAGCGGGGGCCAGATCACGTTCCGTGGTGCTCGTATCGACGCCCTGGCGCCCCATCGCATTGCGCAGCACGGCATCGGCATCGTACCGGAGGGGCGGCGCATCTTCCCCAACCTCAACGTCCGGGAAAACCTGCTGGTGGCGGCCCGCCACGGCCGTCGTCCGGGTGCCTGGACGCTCGATCGCGTTCTCGCCTTCTTCCCGCGACTGCGCGAAAGGATGTCAAATCCTGGCAACCTCCTTTCTGGTGGCGAACAGCAAATGCTCGCGATCGGGAGGGCACTGCTGACCAATCCCGCCTTGTTGATTCTCGACGAAGCGACGGAGGGGCTGGCGCCGCTCATCCGCGAGGAGATTTGGACAATCCTTCGGCGCCTCAAGAAAGAAGGGATGTCGATGATCGTCGTCGATAAGGACGTCGATGCGATCTGCCGAGTCGTTGATCGGCACTACATCATGGAAAAAGGCCGGGTAGCGTGGCAGGGATCCAGCGACGATCTGATGCGCGACGAAGCGCTACGCAAGAGCTATCTTTCGGTCGCTTGAGTGGCGATAGTGGAAGCGGGCTTTGTCACGTTGGCGATTCGATGACGCAACGTCACAGAGAACACGAGTTTGCTCTCACGAAGACTTCAAACGGCAACTGTCACGGGGCGATTCCCATGGGATTGACTTGGAAGCCCGGCGTTGGCGACTGGGCGTTGGAGGCCGGCGATGCTGCGCTGGCGCCGTTTTCCTTCGTAGCGCTGATTCTCTGCCGGATGACATTGAGGAGGCCACGAAGCTGGCGGCGGGCATCGGCTATCCACTGATGCTTAAGGCTAGCTGGGGCGGAGGCGGCCGCGGCATGCGGGCGATTCGGCAGGAAGTGGAACTGGCCGACGCTATCACCGCGGCCCGGCGTGAAGCAAAGGCGGCCTTCGGCAACGACGAGGTGTACCTCGAGAAGTTCATCGTGAGAGCGAAGCATGTGGAGGTCCAGATTCTCGGCGACACCGAGCAAGTTGGGTATTCCTACTCACTTCCACACTCACGATACGAGCGGCGTGGCTGCACCGTCGGTGCTGGCGGCCGTGGAGGTGGGGTGGATGCAGTCGACAGCTCCACGGACTCCATGAGCGGGCTGACGTCCCAGCCAAGCCTGGGTGCCAAGCTTGTCGCGGGGGCAAGGATGGCCACCGCGGGCAATCCAATGCTTGTTGGCACGCCGATGCAAGGCGCCGTGATAACTGTCAGCGTCAGGGTCGGGTAGGTTGTCGCCAAGGGTGAAACCGTAGGGGCAATTGAGGCGATGAAGATGGAGACAAGCGTCGTGACCGAAGTCGGTGGGACGGTGAAGGAGATTCTCGTGCAACCAGGCGCTCAGGTTCGCGCTGGCCAGCTGCMGATTGAGTTGCAGTAGGACGTTCCAGTTTGAAAAGGGCTGCGGCACGCTGATGCTGCTGCCTAAAATTCTTCTGGCATTACTTCGGGTCCTCCATAAGCCATCGACATACAACTACAGCCCGTCCTCCCGCAGGCGGGAGACTGTCTGCAATGAAACGCCAAACCAGTCGTAGAAGGACGACTCAAGGTCGTGTGGACCCGCCCAGCCGATGCGGTCTTTCAGTTCGGCGATAGATAAGTTGAATTGCATCGACTCGAACAGCGCACGCATCAAGCGCTGCGTCCTGCATATCTGGGTGAAAGCCATGCCTCTGGTGAAAAGGGCGCTTCGAATGCGCTGGGGAGTTGTATTGAGGGCCTGCGCAACCACTTCGGCTGTCCAATTCCGCGTCGGGTCGTGGAATACAGTTCCAGATATCATGTCCCGTAACCATGGCGCCCCAGGCGAGTCCCCTAGCATTCCTTGAGTGATAAGGAGGCCGACTTCACTGTGCGCCTTGCCGCTGAGTTCCAGGCTGCAATTGGTCGCAGAGAACGCGTTGCCTGCAAGGTGCAGGTCAATGGATTCGAAGGCCGGGACTTCGATGGCATGGCCGGTCTTTAGGGGGCGCTCAAAGCCGCGTCTCGTTAGGCTGTGGTCACCGTGAGCCGGTGAAATCCTTAGAGGGAAGGCTGGCACGAGTCTACGGAGGGACACCCGGGAACGGCAACGAATTTGGATACGCATGGAAACCTCTAAATCCTGTTCTGTTTCCAAATCTTCGTCACAATCCCAAATGGCGTAAATTTGATTCTTCTGAACGCACCGTTCGGATAACTGCCGAAACCCAGCATTCTGTGTGAGCGAACGGCTATTCCGAACTTTCCCAGATGGAAGTGGCCTACCCCCGTACAGAGTGGGGACCTTGGAAACAGACTAGGGGACGCTCATGGACACCGTCACGCTGAAAGGAGTGGGTTGGTAAGTCAACCGAGTCCCAAGACGAAATAATTGCGTTCCCCGTCAAGGCGCTCTCCGCGACCCGCGACCGTGAGGAGCGAGTACAGGTTCCCGGCGATCCACTGGCCCCTCGTTGGTACCGGCTGTACATTCTGCCGCCGGTGCCGCTTCAGCGCTGCATGTGGGCCGGTGGACGATTGCGGTCCCTCCGCGTAGTGAGGTTGTATCGAAGAAGTCCACCATACTGGACGTGGGCGCCGAAACGGGAGGGACGGGGTCACTGGCTTTCGTTGCCGTGGAGAGTACTGCGCGCCCCAAGGCCTTCGGTTAGCCGAAGCGCAAGACATCGGGAAGAGGCCTCTCAAATGCGTCACCGGCGCCGCTCGTTGCGAGCGCGATCGAGGAATGGCCTCGCAAAATGGGGCCCGACCCGGTGCTTCTGCTCCGATTCTCTACCTTGACCTTCAACGGACACAGGATTCACTACGAGCGCCCGCGTGGAACCGCCTTTTTGGATCTCAGCCCGCGTCGATAAGTGTCATAATTCTGCCTCCGTGGTTGCGCACCAGAGCATAGTGGCATGGCCGGAAAAGCGACTGTCGGAGCGGTCGCCCTGAGAAACTGTTCATCCGCAAATATGCCGGCCGGTCGCCCGAGGCTTGGCCGCTGGCTACCAATATGGGCTCTCCATGGACCGTCTGCAAGCAATGCAAGTGTTTCGACGCATCGTTGAAACGAATAGCTTCACTAAAGCTGCCGAGACGTTGGGGCTGCCTGCATCGACAGTAACCAGTATCGTAAAGAATCTCGAGGCTCACCTGGGTGTCCGACTGCTTCAGCGCACCACGCGAAGGCTGAGCGTGACCTCCGATGGCGCCACATACTACGAGCATTGCAGACGGATCATTGACGCTATCGACAGCGCCGAGGCCGGCTTCCCCGGCGTAGCTGGCAAGCCAGCCGGCAAACTCAAGGTCGACGCCCCCACGTCGTTGGCCAGGGCGGTCTTGATCCCGGCACTGCGGGACTTTCGGCGGCGTTACCCCGATATCGAACTGACGCTTGCGCTGGGAGACCGCCCTGTCGATATCGTTCACGAAGGAGTCGATTGCGCGATTCGAACCGGTGTCCTGGCGGACTCGTCCACCCTGGTTGGGAGGCGGCTCGGCAGCTTTGAATGGATTGTTGCTGCATCGCCCACCTATCTCGACGCTTTCGGCGAACCCATGGACCTTAGTTCGTTGCGTGACCATGAGGTTGTCGGCTATACGCTCAGCCAGACCGGCCGCCCCATGGAGTGGGATTTTGTCGTGGATGGAGAGCCCCAGCATTTCCAGCCCACGGGCCACTTATTTGTGAACGACACCGAAAGCTATATTGCCTGCGGCGTCGAAGGGCTTGGCATCGTTCGTGCGGGGAATTTCCTGATGCTGCCACATATCGAGGCAGGACGCCTTCGTCGGGTGCTGGCTGGGTATGCATCGCCCCGGGTGCCCGTTTCGATGCTGTATGCCCGCAACCGGCACCTAGCGCCTACAGTGAGGGTCTTCTTCGATTGGGCATTGGCCTTGTTCACCGCGTCGCCCCTTTTCAATCCCCAAGCTCGAGGCTTGACTCGTAGCGAGAAAGGCTGAGGCCGGGGTTGCATTAGACCAATGTGTCACTTGGCGAGACGCATCACCGCTCGCTATTCGGCTTCAAGGATTGCGTCGGAATCAATGGTGGTTTTCGGGTCACTAGATCGCCCGCAAGCATCCATTCTTACTTGGCCGCGAACGCGAGGCTACGTCGGTCTTCCAAGGGATTCGTCTGCTCTTTCCGGACCACAAGTATGCTCCACGACTGCGTTGTGAATCCCTTGCTCCTCGTAGAATGCCACAGCTCCCTTTGCTGAAAGTATGGGTGCAGCTCCCGCTGATTTAGGACTGACGTAACGCCTACTACCCCTCGACGGGAACTACGTTGACAGGCAATCGATGATTGCCTGTACGAAGACCCCGCAAGCCTGGCTACACAACCGGCGGGTGCCACATAGGCATATTTTCTCCGGCAATTCTCGAAGGTGAAAGTAGGTTGCCGAGCTGGCCAGGACCGGGACCCGCAGCGGTATCGAACGTCCCGTAGTCGCCGCCATTGGCGCCATGTCATCCACTCGTCGATTCTTCGCCTACCCGGAATTCTGATCGCAGCTAGAGCTACTTTATCTTACCGTGCGTCGGCCCCCAAAATTCGTTCAATTTTCCCCGGCCCAGGAGCGACCATGACTCACTTCACTTTGAACGGCAAGCCAATAGACATGGACGGCGACCCAGAGATGCCTCTGCTCTGGGCGCTGCGCGAATCCCTGGACCTGACAGGTACAAAGTTCGGTTGCGGTATGGCGTTGTGCGGCGCTTGTACCGTGCTCGTGGATGGCTCGCCCGCCCGTTCGTGTCAGACCCCAATCGCCAATATTGCCGGCCGCGCCGTCACTACGATCGAGGGAGCAAGTGGCAAGGTCGCCGTGGCTGTTCAGCAGACGTGGATCCGCTTGGACGTGCCGCAGTGCGGCTACTGCCAGTCCGGCCAGGTGCTGGCCGCAACGGCGCTGCTGACGGTGAACAAGCGCCCGACGGACGACGACATCGACGCGGCGCTGAGCGGCAACCTGTGCCGTTGCGCCACATACCAACGTATCCGCGCGGCGGTGCACGAGGCCGCGAAGGCACTGGAGGCCTAGTATGCATATTCCTAAGATCTTTTCCGAACACAAGCCGCAGAACGCATCGCGCCGCCGCTTCCTTATCGGCGCCGTGGCGGTCGGGGGCGGGCTGGTCGTCGGCTTTCATAACGTGCCCGCGATTGGCTCATCGGGATCCGATGCGGCCAAGGTGGCCGGAGAAGCGATGAGCAACCCGTTCGCGGGTTACGTGAAGATCGACGCCGACAACAAGGTGACCGTGATCGCATCGCAGTTCGAAAGCGGTCAGGGAATTTGGCACGGAATCGCCACATTGGTGCAGGAAGAGCTCGATGCCGACTGGGCCGATATCGACGTTGTCGGTGGCTTCGGCAACCCGGCGCTGTACAGCAACAAAGTGCTCGGCATGCAAGCCACAGGCGGGTCGACCGGCACATCCATTTCGTTCGATCGCTACCGCCAGGCTGGCGCCGCCGCCAGGGCGATGCTCGTCGCTGCGGCAGCGCAAGCGTGGCACGTGCCGGCCGCCGAGATCCGCGCAGCTAAGGGCGTGCTGACGCATACCTCGGGGAAGCACGCAACCTACGGCAGCCTGGCCGCTGCCGCGGCGAAGCTGCCACCGCCGGCGACGGTTGCGCTGAAGGCACGAAAAGATTGGGTCTATATAGGGAACGAGACCCTACCACGCTTCGACACGCCGCCCAAGGTCAACGGCAAGCTGAAGTTCGTCATCGACGTGAAGGCTACAGGTATGTTGACCGCGGTGATGATCCATCCGCCGCTGTTTGGCGCGCGCCTTATCGGTGTCGATGCGAGCGCGGCACGCCGATTGGAGGGCTTCGTCGACGCCATCGAGACACCGCGAGGCGTCGCCGTAGTGGCCGATCATATGTGGACGGCACTCAAGGCGCGCGACTTGGTCAAGGCAGAATGGGACGATAGCAAAGCGGAGAAACGCGGCTCCGAGGAGATCATTGCCCAGTACCGCCTGCTGGCCGCCCGGGGGGGAGATGCCGTTGCGATAGAAAAGGGCGACGTGAATCTAGCATTCCGTGAGGCGGCGAAGGTCATCGAGGGGACCTATGAATTTCCTTTCCTGGCGCACGCTCCGCTCGAACCATTGAATGCCGCTGTTCGCATGAATGCAGACGGCACGCTCGAGGTCYGGGGCGGGCACCAGTATCAGGATACCTATCAGGCGCTGGTTGCTGAACTCGCTGGCGTCCCGCCGGAGAAGGTGATCCTGCACGTTATGCGAACGGGAGGCAGTTTCGGCCGCCGCGCTGTATTCAATGCCGACGTGATCTTCGAGGCGGTGAGCGTGGCAAAGGCGATGGGCTTCAAGGCGCCAGTCAAGGTGCAGTGGACACGCGAGAACGACATGCGCGCGGGCCAGTACCGGCCGATTTACCTGCACAAGTTCAAGGCCGGCATTGACGCGCAAGGCAAGCTGATTGCTTGGCGGGACACGATTATCGGGCAATCGCTATGCGTGGGCACTCCGTTCGATGTATGGATCAAAAACGGCGTCGATCCCACAACCGTCGAGGGTTCGGCGACGATGCCGTACGCGGTGCCGAATCGCCGCGTCGACGTAAGCGCTCCGCAGTTGGGCGTGCCGGTGACCTTTTGGCGCTCCGTCGGTATGAATCATGCTGGCTACGCTGTGGAATGCTTCTTCGACGAGGTGGCCGCAGCCGCCGGCAAGGACCCGCTGCAGTATCGGCTCGACCTGCTCGGCGAGCATCCACGCCAAGCCGCGGTGCTCAAGCTGGCTGCCGAAAAGGCAGATTGGGGCAAGACCTTGCCCGCTGGGCGCGCGCTTGGGCTGTCGATCACCGAAACATTCGGCACCGTCGTCGCGCAGGTCGCTGAGGTCTCGAACGACAACGGCAACCTCAAGGTCCATCGTATCGTTTGCGCAATTGACTGCGGCATTGTTGTAAGCCCGGACCAGGTCCGAGCGCAGATGGAGGGCGGTATCGGTTTTGGCCTCGGTGCGGCGCTCAAGTCGGAGATCACCCTTGACAAAGGCACCGTAGTGCAGGGCAACTATGGTGATTACGATGTTCTGCGCCTGCACGAGATGCCTTGTATCGAGGTGCACATCGTCAAGTCCGATGCCCCGCCGACTGGCGCAGGAGAACCAGGCGTGCCCGGTGCCGGTCCCGCTGTCGCTAACGCACTGTTCGCGTTAAGCCGCAAAGCGCACCGTGTGCTTCCCCTCCTGCGACACACTTGAGCAACCATTCCCTAGATCATTCAGGAGGCATCATGAGCACGATACCCAAGTTGGTCACCGCGATCACGTTACTTGTCGCGCTTCCTAGCGCGCAATCGCAGGACTCCGCGGCGTTGGCGCAGAAAAGTAACTGCATGGCGTGCCACGCAGCAGACAAGAGACTTGTTGGCCCGTCCTTCGCGGAAATTGCCGCGCGCTATAAGGACAAGCCGGATGGCCTGGCCGCCGTTGCGACAAGCAATCGCCAGGGCAGTAAAGGAACCTGGGGCGGCATGCCGATGCCCGCCAATCCAGGCGTCAGTGGCGAACAAGCTGCCGAGTTGGCGAAATGGGTGCTCGCGCGATAGCTCACGAGCGAGCGGTAGACGCAACGCCGGATGGCGCGCGCTCTCTGAAGGTGTCAAGTCACGGAACCCGTTGATCTCGACATCCTGCGTGCCTGCCGGCGGCGGCTGCGCGAACGACAGAAGCTGGTGCTGGTCACAGTTGTCTGTACCTGGGGCTCATCGCCCCAGCCACCGGGAGCAATGGCAATCCGGGAAGACGGCATGGTCGCAGGCTCCGTATCCGGAGGATGCATTGAGGACGACCTGATCGACCAAGTGCACCATYTCGGCGTAGAGACACTAACTGATGCTGGATCCCGACCCGCTTGACCAGATCGTCGAGCGCCTGGGTCAGAGGATTACAACGCGGCGCACAGTAGAGCTGACCACGGGTCGTGCCACGTACTTCGACGGTGCGCCTCAAGAGGGGATCGAATGTGACGGAGGCCCTGACCACCGTGCTTGGCCCTGCCTGCCGCTTGATCGTGATCGGGGCAGCCCAGCTTTCGCGATACCTCTGTCAGGGTGCAGTCAGCTTGGGATTCGATATGACGGTTTGCGATCCTCGCGAGGAGTACTTTGCGGGCTGGAACGTGCCAGGCGCTCGCCTGCTACGAGGCATGCCGGACTACGAAAAAACGACAGCCTTGCGGTGGGCCTAGCCGGACCATCACATGTTTGAATAGTTCGGTCCGCCGCCACCCTCAGGCGTTCTCCAAACAATGTTTTGCGATGGATCCTTGATGTCGCAGCTCTTGCAATGCAAGCAGTTCTGCGCGCTGACGACCAGTCTGTGCGTCGCGCCCACCGAACCTGTTCCGCCCGATTGCGCGAATTCGTAAACCGCAGCCGGGCAATAGCGTGATTCCGGACCTGCGTAATGGCGAAGATTCAACGCGACCGGCGTCATGCTACTCTGCAACACCAGATGTTCCGGCTGATCCTCAGCATGATTGGTGTTTGAGAGGAGGACGGACGAAAACCGATCGAACGTCAGTTTGCCATCCGGCCGGGGATAGACAATCGGCCGATGATGCTTGGCCAGGTCGAGCGTCTCGTGATCGGCATGTCGGTGCCTAAGCGTCCAAGGTACTCGACCGCCCATGAGTTTCTGCTCAATGCCCGTCATCAGTGCTCCTAGGTAGAGCCCCTTGCTCATCCATTGTCTGAAGTTGCGGGCGCGATGCAACTCTTCATAGAACCACGACGCGCGGAATGCTGCGGGATAGGCGCTGAGCGTATCGGAGGAATAACCGGCCGAAACGGCGTCGAATGCTGCGTCTGCCGCCAGCATTCCTGTCTTGATCGCGGCATGGCTGCCCTTGACGAGTGCGGGGTTGAGAAATCCGGCGTCGTCGCCAGCCAAGGCGCCGCCGGGAAATACGAGCGTCGGCAATGCGGTCAGGCCACCTGCGGCGATCGCACGCGCTCCGTAAGCCACACGCGTCCCGCCTTCGAACAACGTTCGGATAGCGGAATGTGTTTTGTATCGCTGGAACTCCTCGAAAGGCGAAAGCCACGGATTTGCATACCCCAGCCCCACAATGAATCCGACCGCAACCTGGTTGCCCTCTGCATGGTAGAGGAACGATCCGCCATAGGTGTCCCGCTCGAGCGGCCATCCGGCCGTGTGCATGACGAGTCCTGGCCGGTGCTTCGCTGGATCGATGTTCCAGAGTTCCTTGATGCCGATCCCATGAACCTGTGGGCTGGCGTTGTCCCGAAGCCCGAACTTAGAAGTCAGTTCGAGGCCCAAGTGGCCGCGCGCGCCTTCGCAGAACAGCGTATATCTCGCATGAATCGTCACGCCGCGCTGGAAATTTTCGCGGGCCTTGCCATCACGGCCGACTCCCAGGTCTCGGGTGGCAACGCCCTTGACCGAGCCATCATCGTGATAAAGGATCTCGGCCGCCGGAAACCCAGCGAAGATCTCGACACCGAGCGCCTCGGCCTGTTTTCCCAGCCAGCGAACAACGTTGCCGAGGCTGACGACATAGTTGCCCTCGTTGCGCAATATGCGGGGCAGCAGCCAGTCTGGCACGCTCACCGACGTCCTTTTAGTGAGGAACAGGAACCGATCTTCGCTGACTGGCACGTTGAGCGGTGCACCCATCGACTTCCACTCAGGCAGCAGTTCGTTCAGCGCACGCGGGTCCATGACCGCTCCGGAGATGATATGGGCGCCGATCTCCGAGCCTTTCTCCAGTACGCACACGGCGATGTCGGTACCTGCTTCCCGGGCGCGCTGTTTGAGCCTTATAGCGGCTGACAGGCCCGCCGGACCGCCGCCGACCACGACGACATCATATTCCATCGTCTCGCGAGCCGCGCCTGCTGTCTCTGCTTGTGTTGCCATCAGAAGGAGCGTGGCAGGCCGAGTATATGCTCCGCAACGTAGGAAAGGATCAGATTGGTCGAGATCGGTGCGACCTGGTACAGGCGCGTCTCGCGGAACTTGCGCTCGACGTCGTATTCACAGGCGAAACCGAAGCCGCCGAACGTCTGCAGGCAAACGTTGGCCGCCTCCCAAGAGGCTTTCGCGGCCAGGTACTTGGCCATGTTCGCCTCCGCTCCGCAAGCGGAGTGTGCATCGAACAATTCACAGGCGCGAAAGCGCATCAAGTTAGCGGCGCTGACTTCGATGTAGTTCTCGGCGATCGGGAATTGCACACCCTGATTCTGTCCGATTGGCCGGTCGAAGACGATGCGCTCTCCGGCGTACTTCGCTGCGCGATTCAGGAACCACCAACCGTCGCCAATGCACTCGGCCGCGATCAGCGTGCGTTCGGCGTTGAGGCCGTCGAGAATGTAGCGAAATCCCTTACCTTCCTCGCCGATCAGGTTCTCCGCCGGAATTTCCAGGTTGTCGAAGAACAGCTCGTTTGTTTCGTGGTTAACCATGTTGGTAATCGGACGTACGGTCAGTCCGCTGCCGATCGCGTCGCGCAAGTCCACCAGGAAGATCGAGAGGCCTTCGGATTTACGCTTGACCTGATCCGCCGGCGTCGTGCGGGCGAGTAGGATCATGAGTTCGGAGTGCTGCACGCGCGAGATCCAGACCTTCTGTCCGTTGATCACGTAGCGATCGCCCTTCTTGATGGCAACGGTCTTGATCTTCGTGGTGTCGGTGCCTGTCGTCGGCTCGGTCACGCCCATTGATTGCAGCCGCAGTTCGCCCGACGCAATACGTGGCAAGTACTTCCGCTTCTGCGCTTCGGACCCATGGCGCAGGAGAGTGTTCATGTTGTACATCTGACCATGGCAGGACCCGGAATTGCCGCCATTGCTATTGATCTCTTCCATAATCACGGATGCTTCGGTCAGGCCGAGACCGGAGCCACCATACTCCTGGGGAATCAGTGCGGACAGCCAACCGGCCTTGGTCAGCGCCTCGACGAACGTCTCCGGATAGCCGCGCTGCTCGTCGATTTTGCGCCAATACTCGTCGGGATAGTCGGCGCACAGGCTTCGAAGGGCGTCACGGATTTCCTGGTACTTGTCTTCGGTAGGGAATTTCATCGTCGTCAATGCATGGTGGAGAGGTTGGGCGAGTCGAGGAATCAATGTGCGGCGTCGCGAATCATGTTGCGGGCGATCACGAGTTGCTGGATCTGTGTCGTTCCCTCATAGATGCGGAAGAGCCGGACGTCGCGATAGAAGCGCTCGATGCCGTAGTCGCTGACATAGCCGGCGCCGCCGTGGATTTGCACGCATCGGTCGGCCACGCGTCCACACATTTCGGAGGCGAACAGCTTGGCGCATGACGCCTCGGTGCTCACGTTCTCACCGCTGTCCCGGCGGCGGGCGGCATCGATCACCATGCAGCGGGCGGCGTAGAGTTCGGCGCGGCTGTCGGCAAGCATGGCCTGAATCAACTGGAAATCGGAGATCGCTCGGCCGAACTGCTTGCGCTCCATGGCGTATCGCAAGGTGTCGTCGAGCATGCGCTGTGCGACTGCCACGCAGATCGCGGCGATATGAATGCGGCCCTTGTCGAGAACCTTCATGGCCGTCTTGAAGCCCTTGCCCTCGATGCCACCGATGAGGTTGGCAGCCGGCACGCGGCAGTTCTCGAAGATGACGTCGCACGTATGCGCGCCCTTCTGCCCCATCTTTTTGTCGCGCTTGCCGAAACTGATGCCGGGTGTGCCCGCGTCCACGATGAACGCCGAGATGCCGGCCGCACCCCGTTCTTCCGGATTGGTGCGCGCCATCAGCGTAAAGATACCGGCATGCGGCGCATTGGTAATGAAGCGCTTCGTCCCATTTACCACGTACATGTCGCCTTCCCTGCGCGCCATCGTGCGCAGCGATGCCGCGTCGGAGCCGGATTCGGGTTCAGTCAGGGCAAACGATGCGATGATCTCGCCCGTAGCCAGCCGAGGCAGGTAGCGCGCCTTCTGTTCGTCGGTGCCATCAAACAGGATACCTTGGGAGCCGATGCCGACCGTGGTGCCGAGCAGTGATCGAAAGGCCGGCGAGGCATAGCCCAACTCGAACATTGACAGCACTTCTTCTTCCATCGTCAACTCGAGGCCGCCATAGGCTTCCGGGATGGTTAGCCCGAACAGCCCCATTGCCTTCAGATCCGCAACAATGTCGTCGGGAATTTCGTCAGCTTCCGCGACACGTTCCTCATTCGGGATGAGGCGCTCGCGGACAAAGCGCGCGATGTTGTCGCGCAGGACGTTCATCGTTTCGATATCACGGATCATAGTCGTCAACTCAGTAAATCAAGTAATCATGCTGCGTTGTGGATTTCCAAGCGTCAACAAGTCGGCGCGCTTTGTTCCGTACTTCGACAGACGCGTATCCCGGCGCTCGATGGTGCACTGGCACATGAGGGCCGACGCTTTCCCCGCGCAAAAAGGGGCCGCCTCCCACGTGCGGTGTGGCCCAACCCGTTGCTGGTGGACACCTTGGCGATACTGGATGCGTCTGGCCAATTACGCGCACGTCGTCAACACCATCTGACTAAGCGATAGAGCCTCTGTGCGCCGCATTTCAAATAGTTACCACCATTGATTTCGAGGTACRGAACGTGCTGTGGTGGTGCGTTGACTTGTCCGTGCCCGCGTATCAGGATGGAATGCAGAAGTGCGTAGCTGCGGAAGCGTTCGCCGTTACGGATGCGACTACACCCCCCCTCGCCGGCGGTATCGCCAGTAACGGTTCCGTTGCACGCGCCGGATTCCAATCCATATCACTCGGGACGATGAGGAGTTACACCCATGAAGATGCCGCGTGCGCATATCGAGATGATGGCGCTTTCGCAAGATGAAGGCTGGTGTGTGTTGGATGGATTTCCGGCTGGGCTCGAGGTGAGAGTGCTGGCCGACGACCTGGACGAGGCCGCCCAATGCGGCGCCCGGACACGGCTTGTCCGGTTCGCTCCTGGTGCCGTCACGCAGGGCACGCTGGTGCACGGGTATTGGGAAGAGGTGTTCTTGATATCGGGAGACCTCCAAGCGCTCGACGAGTCCCCGCGGCTCTCATCGAACGCGGTCCCGCCGTTACATACATACTCGTGCCGGCCTCCCGGTACCCCGCACGGCCCTTTCGTTTCGCGGCGCGGCTGCATCCTGTTCGAAGTGCAGTATTTCCTGCCGCGCTGATGTTCCCATCCCATTCTTTCTAACTAGATCCTCAACAAGGAACCTTGAAATGTCCGGACTATTCGACTCATTGACGCTGCGCGGCGTGACGCTGCGCAACCGGATCGGGGTGTCCCCGATGTGCCAATACAGTGCAGTGGACGGGTATGTCAACGCCTGGCACCTGGTTCACCTGGGCTCCCGCGCCGTGGGTGGCGCCGGGCTCGTGATGACCGAAGGTACCGCGATCGTGCCCGAGGGGCGTATCACGCCATCCGATCTCGGCCTCTGGAAGGACGATCACATTGCTGGCCATCGAGATCTCGTCCGATTCATCGAAGCCCAGGGAGCCGTGGCCGGCGTGCAACTCGCGCACGCCGGGCGGAAGGCGTCGCGCGTGCCGCCTTGGGAATCCGACCCGGGACAGACGCAAGGTAGGCCGTTGACGATCGAAGAAGGTGGATGGGAGCCGGACGGCGCCAGCCCGCTCGCCTTTGATCACGGATACACCGTACCGCATGAACTGACGATCCAGGAGATTGAGCATGTGGTCGATGAGTTTGCCCTTTCGGCGCAACGCGCCGGGGAAGCGGGATACCGGTGGATCGAAGTGCATGCCGCGCATGGTTACCTCCTGCATTCCTTCAATTCAGTGCTATCGAACCATCGGACGGATGCCTACGGCGGTTCGCTCGAAAATCGCTGTCGAATCACTCTCGAGGTGGCTCGCGCGATACGCCGGGTCTGGCCGGCCGACCGGGTGCTAGCCTTCCGGCTGTCATACACCGACTGGGTAGAAGGCGGGTGGAGTGTCGAAGAGACGATTGAGCTTGCTCGCTGGCTCAAGGATGAGGGTGTGGACCTGGTTGACGTTAGCTCGGGCGGAGCCGTGCCCCATCCGACGATTCCGGTCGGACCGGGCTACCAAGTACCCGGCGCTGCGGCGATTCGCGAAGGAGCAACGATGCCGGTCGCCGCAGTCGGCTGGATCGACAAGGCCGAGCAGGCCGAGGCGATCCTGCGGGAGAAAAAGGCGGACATCGTTATGATGGCGCGCGAAATGCTGCGGGACCCCTATTGGCCACTTCGCGCCGCACTGCAACTGGACCGCACCGAGGAAGCTCGCATGCCCGTCCAATACAATTCCGCCTGGGCACATCTTGGCGCCTTCAGCTTCGATCCCATTACGGCACCGAGAATCACGAAATCGGGGATCGAAAAAGTGGACGGCGCTCGCCGCAATGCCCTCGCATAACCATGATCATGGGCAAGCGCCCGCATGCCCATCTGGGTAGTCCGCCTGCGGGGGGCCACCCAGACGGAGCGCATCGACATTGCCACATTACTGAGGCGGTCGTAGAGCGAAGTAATTTCGTCACTCCGGAATCCGGTTGGATCCCGCCTTTTATATAGAAGTCTGGCCGGTTAATTGACAATATTGCTCGAACTAATCGCGAATGACAGCCGATTGGCATGGAGAGTACAAGCGCAATGGCACATTGAGCCACTTTGCCGCGTTGAATACGGCCACCGGAGACGTGCTGCGCAAGACCGCGGCGCGTCACATCTGCGAGCAGTTCGTGGCGTTTCTGACCTATATTGTGGCCCTCAGCACGGTGGTCAGGAAATCCACGTGATCTGTGACAACGTGAGCAGCCACAAGACGTCGCACGTCCAGGACTCCTGCGGGCTCATCGATGCGTACACATGCACTTCACGCCCACCTATTCGTCCTGGCTGAGCAAGGTGGAGAATTGGCTATCCCGCATCCGGCGTGACGTAATTAGTCGCAGCATCGTTACTTCGGTGAATGACTTGGACCGGCCTGCGCTGCGCGCAAGAAGTAAAACCGTCGCCACAATTTAAAAACTGGATTCAGTATTTAAAAAATAAATGCACGCGGCAGATATGCATTCTTGTGTTAAGAAAAAAGCAATAGGATGCAGTTTTATGCGTGTTGGCCAGTTCCTGTGGATGGAAGGGCTTGTTCTCAGGCTGTGCTCCTATTTCTGGTGCCGTATTTATTGCATAGTGTTGACTCCAGTCGTGTGGATGACTTGACATGAAGCGCTTCTCTCTGACATTTCGTTGTCATGCGTAGTGCACGGCAACATAGTTTCCTGATGCCCCATGGACTACACCCCGATCAAATCCCTGCTGATTGCCAACCGTTCCGAGATCTCCATCCGCGTGATGCGCGCGGCTGCCGAGATGAATATCCGGACCGTGGCGATCTATTCGAAGGAAGACCGCCTCGCGCTCCATCGCTTCAAGGCCGATGAGAGCTACCTGGTCGGCGAAGGCAAGAAGCCGCTGGCGGCCTACCTCGACATTGACGACATCCTGCGCATTGCCCGGCACGCGAAGGTGGATGCCATCCATCCGGGCTATGGCTTCCTGTCGGAGAACCCGGAGTTCGCGCAGGCGGTGATCGACGCCGGCATCCGCTGGATCGGGCCGTCGCCCGACGTCATGCGCAAGCTCGGCAACAAGGTGGCGGCGCGCAACGCGGCCATCGCGGCRGGCGTGCCGGTGATGCCGGCCACCGACCCGCTGCCGCACGACCTGGATGCCTGCAAGCGGCTGGCCGCGGGCGTTGGCTACCCGCTGATGCTCAAGGCGAGCTGGGGCGGGGGCGGGCGTGGCATGCGCATCCTGGAAAGCGAGCAGGACCTGGAAGGCTCGCTGGCCGCGGCCCGGCGCGAGGCGCTGGCCGCGTTCGGCAACGACGAGGTCTATGTCGAGAAACTGGTGCGCAACGCGCGCCACGTTGAAGTGCAGGCGCTGGGCGACACCCACGGCAACCTGGTGCACCTGTTCGAACGCGACTGCACGGTGCAGCGGCGCAACCAGAAGGTCGTGGAGCGCGCCCCCGCGCCGTACCTCGACGACGCYGGCMGGGCCGCGCTGTGCGAGGCGGCGATGCGGCTGATGCGCGCGGTCAACTACACGCACGCGGGCACGGTCGAGTTCCTGATGGATGCCGACTCCGGCCAGTTCTACTTYATCGAAGTCAATCCGCGCATCCAGGTCGAGCACACGGTCACGGARATGGTCACCGGGGTCGATATCGTCAAGGCGCAGATCCGCATCACCGAGGGCGGCCATATCGGCGTGACCGAGAACACGCGCGAYGCCGASGGCAAGATCGTYGTGCGCGCCGCGGGCGTGCCGGAGCAGGCGGGGATTTCGCTGAACGGGCATGCGCTGCAATGCCGGATCACGACCGAGGATCCCGAGAACGGYTTCCTGCCGGACTACGGCCGGCTCTCCGCCTACCGCAGCGCGGCGGGCTTCGGCGTGCGGCTCGATGCCGGCACYGCCTATGGCGGCGCGGTGATCACGCCGTACTACGATTCGCTGCTGGTCAAGGTCACCACCTGGGCGCCGACCGCCCCCGAGGCGATCCGGCGCATGGACCGCGCGCTGCGCGAGTTCCGCATCCGCGGGGTCGCGTCCAAYCTGCAGTTTCTCGARAACGTCATCAACTAYCCCGSGTTCCGCTCGGGTGACGTCACCACGCGCTTTATCGACAAGACGCCGGAACTGYTGGCGTTCACCAAGCGCCAGGACCGCGCCACCAAGCTGCTGCGCTACCTGGGCGAGGTCAGCGTGAACGGGCATCCGGAGATGAGTGGCCGMACGCTGCCCTCGYTGCCGTTGCCCGGTCCGGTGATGCCTGCTGTCGATACCGGCGAGCCGCTGCCGTATGGCACGCGCGACCGCCTGCGCGAGCTCGGCGCGGAGAAGTTCTCGCGCTGGATGCTCGAGCAGAARCAGGTGCTGCTCACCGACACCACCATGCGCGACGCGCACCAGTCGCTGTTCGCCACGCGCATGCGCACGGCGGACATGCTGCCGATCGCGCCGTTCTATGCGCGCGAGCTGTCGCAGCTGTTCTCGCTGGAGTGCTGGGGCGGCGCCACCTTCGACGTGGCGTTGCGCTTCCTGAAGGAAGACCCGTGGCAGCGCCTCGAGCAGTTGCGCGAGCGCGTGCCCAACGTGCTGTTCCAGATGCTGCTGCGCGGCTCGAACGCCGTCGGCTACACCAAYTATGCGGACAACGTGGTGCGCTTCTTCGTGCGCCAGGCCGCCAGCGCGGGCGTGGACGTGTTCCGCGTGTTCGACTCGTTGAACTGGGTGCGCAATATGCGCGTGGCGATCGATGCCGTCGGCGARAGCGGCGCGCTGTGCGAAGGCGCGATCTGCTATACCGGCGACCTGTTCGACCCGAAGCGATCCAAGTACGACCTGAAGTACTACGTCGGCATCGCGCGCGAGCTGAAGCAGGCSGGCGTGCATGTGCTGGGCATCAAGGACATGGCCGGTATCTGCCGTCCGCAGGCGGCAGCGGCGCTGGTCAAGGCGCTCAAGGAAGAGACCGGGCTGCCCGTGCATTTCCATACGCACGACACCAGCGGCATCTCGGCCGCTTCCGCACTGGCTGCGATCGAGGCCGGCTGCGATGCGGTGGACGGCGCGCTCGAYGCSATGAGCGGCCTGACCTCGCARCCSAACCTGTCGAGCATCGCYGCGGCGCTGGCSGGYAGCGAGCGCGATCCSGGCCTGAGCCTGGAACGCCTGCACGAAGCGTCGATGTACTGGGAAGGGGTGCGGCGCTACTACGCACCGTTCGAATCGGAGATCCGCGCAGGCACCGCCGACGTGTACCGTCACGAGATGCCGGGCGGCCAGTACACCAACCTGCGCGAGCAGGCCCGCTCGCTCGGCATCGAGCATCGCTGGACCGAGGTGTCGCGCGCCTACGCCGACGTCAACCAGATGTTCGGCGACATCGTCAAGGTGACGCCGACGTCCAAGGTGGTGGGGGACATGGCMTTGATGATGGTGGCCAACGATATGAGCGCCGCCGATGTGTGCGATCCGGCCAAGGAGATCGCCTTCCCCGAGTCGGTGGTCTCGCTGTTCAAGGGGGAACTGGGCTTTCCGCCYGACGGCTTCCCCGCCGGGCTCTCGCGCAAGGTGCTGCGCGGCGAGCCGCCCGCGCCTTACCGGCCGGGSGACCAGATACCGGCAGTCGATCTCGACGCWGCGCGCGCCGCMGGCGAAGCGGCCTGCGAGCAGGCGCTCGACGACCGCCAGCTGGCTTCGTACCTGATGTATCCGAAGCARGCCGCGGACTACCACGCCCATGTGCGCAGCTACAGCGATACKTCGGTGGTGCCGACGCCGGCMTTYCTGTAYGGCCTGCAGCCGCAGGAAGAAGTSGGCATCGACATCGCCGCCGGCAAGACGCTGCTGGTCTCGCTGCAAGGCACGCACCCTGACGCCGAAGAGGGGGTCATCAAGGTCCAGTTCGAGCTCAACGGACAATCGCGCACAACGCTGGTCGAGCAGCGTAGTACCACGCAYGCGAGCGTGGTGCGCAGCAGCCGTCCGGTTGCCGAGCCCGGCAATCCGCTGCATATCGCCGCGCCCATGCCGGGCTCGATCGTGACGGTGGCGGTCCAGCCAGGACAGCGCGTGGCGGCGGG
>NZ_JBFTND010000132.1:0-20711 GCF_056397305.1 Cupriavidus sp. 05N40 | reverse complement strand
GTCCACCACCATGCTCTTCTTCTCGGCGGTCAGGAAACGCTCGGACGCGGTCGCGTCGATGGTCAGCAGGCGGCGGTCCATGAAGATCACGTTCTGCAGCGGCGGCGGCAACTTGAAGTGCAGGCCGGGCTCGCGCACCACCTGCTTGATCTCGCCAAAGGCGAAGACCACGGCGTACTGGCGCTGGTCCACCACGAACACCATCGAGGAGCCGATCGCCAGCAGGATGAAGAGGCCAATGACAATGGAAATCAGTCGGTTCATGTCAGGGCTCCTCAGCGCGAATCGCGGTCACGGTTGCGCAGCAGTTCGCGCGACCGGTTATCGCCGTTGGCCTCGGGCGCGGGCGTGCTGCCGCTGCCGGTGGCGGGAGCCTGCGCGGCGCCGGCGGCCGGCGCGCGCGGATCGGCCTGCACCTGCGACATCAGCTTGTCCAGCGGCAGGTAGAGGAGATTGTTGCCCTGGCGCGAATCCACCAGCACCTTGGTCGAATTGGTATAGATCTGCTGCATGGTTTCAATGTAGAGGCGGTCGCGCGTCACCTGCGGTGCCTTGGCGTACTGCGCCTGGACCTGCTGGAAGCGTGCGGAATCGCCTTCGGCCTGGTTGACCACGCGCGACTTGTAGGCCGACGCTTCTTCGTTCAGGCGCGCGGCCGTGCCCTTGGCGCGCGGGATCACGTCGTTGGCGTAGGCCTGGCCCTCGCTGATGGCGCGCTCGCGGTCCTGGCTGGCCTTGTTGACGTCGTCGAAGGCGGCCTGCACCTGCTCGGGCGGCTGCACGCTCTGCACGTTGACCGAGATCACGCGAATGCCGGTCTTGTAGGCCGACAGGATGGACTGGATCGACTTGGCGAGATTCTGCGCGATCTGCTCGCGGTTCTCGTACAGCACCGCATCCATCTTGTTGCGCCTGCGTCAGCATGGACGCGTCCTTCAGGTTGCTGTCCTTGATCGAGGTCGAGCGGCCCACTTCCACCGAGCGCACGCTCGACAGGTTGACGATCTCGGCCGACTGGATCGGATACGGCAGGCGCCAGTTGATGCCGGGGCCGGTGGTGTACTTGAACTTGCCGAACTGCAGGATGACCGCGGTCTGACCTTCCTGCACCATGAAGAAGCCGCTGGCCAGCCAGATGCCGATGGCCGCGACCACGACGACGCCGGCACCCACGCCCGAGCCCTTGCCCGGGGTGCGCGCGCCGCCGCCAAAACCCTGGTTGCCGCCGCCACCGTTCTCCTTGCGGCCGAGCAGGCCGTTCAGGCGACGGTTGAAGTCGCGCCAGAGCTCATCCAGGTCGGGCGGGCCGTCCTGGGGTGGACGCTGTTGCTGCTGCCGGTTGTTGTCGCGGCCGTCCTTGTCCTTATCCTTGTCTTCATCATCGCCCCGACCCCAACGTGGATCGTTCAACGACAGGATCGCGCGCAAACGCTGCCAGGCCGTCCGATAGGGGGCGACACCGCTGGCGCGGGCGCCGAAGGCATGGCTCGATTCAGGATTCCGGGGAAACTGGGGCATGAAGTGCACGGGTCCGGGATAGTTGGAACAGGGGGATTCTAACAGTCATCGACGCCACATTTTCCTATTTGGGGCAATCTGGCGCCGATTTCCGCCGAACCGGCTTACAGCGTGTCGGGTTCTTCCGGATCGACGCCGGGCCCGGCATCGGGATCGGCGTCGCCGTGATCGTCCAGGGCATCCTCGAGATGCGCGTGGCCGTCGGAAAAACGCGGATCCAGCGGCGGGCGCTCCGGCGGGCGTTCGGCCAGCCAGCGCGCCGCTTCCACGACGGCCTCGCGCAGGGCGTCCAGGCCGATGCCGTCGCGCGCGCTCACGAACACCCGCACCGGCACGCCTTCTTCGTTGCGCTCCACGCGCGGCCCCTGCTCCAGGAGTTCCGGCGCGGCATCGATCTTGTTCATCACGACGATCTGCGGGATGTCGTCGGCATTGATCTCGGCCAGCACGCGGTTGACCTGCTCGACCTGTTCATGCCGCACCGGGCTGGAGGCGTCCACCACGTGCAGCAGCAGATCGGCGTGCACGGTTTCTTCCAGCGTGGCGCGGAACGCCGCCACCAGCTGCGTGGGCAGGTCGCGGATAAAGCCGACCGTGTCCGAGAGCACCACGTTGCCCAGCCCCTCCAGGTAGAGCCGCCGCGACGTCGTATCGAGCGTGGCGAACAACTGGTCGGCCGCGTACGCGCGCGCCTTGGTCAGCGCGTTGAACAGCGTCGACTTGCCGGCATTGGTATAGCCGACCAGCGAGATGCTCAGCGTATCGTTGCGCGCCCGCGCGCGGCGCTGGGTGCTGTGCTGGCGCTGCAGGCGGGTCAGGTCCGACTTCAGCCGCTTGGCGCGTTCGTCCAGCAGCCGGCGGTCGAGTTCGAGCTGGCGCTCGCCGGGGCCGCCGCGCATGCCGATACCGCCCTTCTGCCGCTCCAGGTGGCTCCAGGCGCGGACCAGCCGCGAAGCCTGGTACTGGACCTGGGCCAGCTCGACCTGCACCTTGCCGACGTGGCTCTGCGCGCRCTGCCCGAAGATGTCCAGGATCAGCCCCGTACGATCGATCACGTGACGCTGCAGGAAGCGCTCGAGATTGCGTTGCTGGGCGGGGCTCAGGGTGTGGTTGAACACCACCACGTCGGCGTCGAGCGCGTCGGCGGCCTCCTTGAGTTCTTCCGCCTTGCCCGAGCCGATGAACAGTGCCGGGTCCGGGCGCGAGCGCCGGCCCGTCAGCATGTGCACAGGCGTGGAGCCGGCGGTCGACGTCAGCAGCGCCAGCTCGCTCAGGCTTTCCTGGAAATCGTGCTTGCCGAAATCGACGCCGACGAGGATGGCGCGGGAAGACTCGGAATTGGAGGTAGCTCTAGATTGCAAACGGGAGGATCGCGGAACGCGATAAAGGAAAACGTAGAAACCGGCCGGGGGCGTGGCTGGTGCCGCGAGGCAAGCGCCTGGCCCGGGAGGTGYCCGATGGCGGAAGGTGTCCGCGGTGGGATGCACCAGGGTGAGGCATTGTCCGCGGCAGACCCATGTTCATGCCTGCGGTACAACCGGATGGCCGGTGTCGTTTTTGGTGTCGAACCGGGATTTCAGGCCCCGGCGCGGCACCGCTTGCGGCGGCCGTGTCGCGCTTGCGACGGGCGGCCGGAAACATCAGAATTTACGGTAAAGGATCAACCCTCGGCCGTATCGTCCACGCGGAAATTCACGGCGCGCGCGGGCACGACGGTGGAGATCGCATGCTTGTAAACCATTTGCGTCACGGTATTGCGCAACAGGACGACGTACTGGTCGAACGACTCGATATTGCCTTGCAGCTTGATGCCATTGACGAGGTAGATTGAAACCGGCACGTGCTCTTTGCGCAGCGCGTTCAGGAACGGGTCTTGTAGCAATTGCCCTTTGTTGCTCATGGCACACTCCAAAATTATAGATTTAGTGATTGATGATGGGGACGTTAATCCCCGATTCAAGTCGAGCGGCGCAAAACCGCGCCAAAAAAGATCAAAACGGTACCAAGCTAGCATCGTCTCGCAGGGAACCCCCTGCTAACGAGAATTTAGCCTCAGTTCCAAACGAACGCAAACGAAACTTGCCCGCCATGGCCCCCGCTGCCCGACTCAATCCTTCGAGTCGGCATATGGGTTTTTGTTCGTACGAAATTCGATGCGCAGCGGCGTGCCCTTGAGCTTGAATGCCGTGCGGAAGCGATTTTCGAGATAGCGCCGATAGCTGTCCGCGACACCCGAGAGCGAGTTCCCGTGCACCACGATGATCGGCGGATTGGAGCCGCCCTGGTGCGCGTAGCGCAGCTTGGGCCGGGTCGCGCCGACGCGCCTGGGTTGCTGGAACTCGACCGCTTCCTGCAGGATGCGCGTGAGCTGCGGCGTGGGCAGCTTGACCATCGCCGCCGCGTAGGCATCGTCCACCGAGCGCAGCAGCGCGCTGATGCCGGTGCGCTCGCGCGCCGACACGAAATGGAAGTTGGCGAAATCCAGGAACTGCAGCTTGCGCTCCAGATCGTGCTTGATGCGGTCGCGGGCATGGCCGTCGAGCCCGTCCCATTTGTTGACGCCGACCACCAGCGCGCGGCCCGACTCCACGATAAAGCCGGCGATATGCGCATCCTGCTCGGAAACGTCCTGCTGCGCGTCGAGCAACAGCACCACCACATTGGCGTCGGCGATCGACTGCAAGGTCTTGACCACCGAGAATTTCTCGATCGCCTCGAACACCTTGCCGCGCTTGCGCAGGCCAGCGGTATCGATCAGCGTGTAAGGCTTGCCGCCGCGCTCGAATTCCACGTAGATCGCGTCGCGCGTGGTGCCGGGCATGTCGAAGGCGATCACGCGCTCTTCGCCGATCAGCGTGTTGACCAGGGTGGACTTGCCCACGTTGGGACGGCCCACGATGGCGATCTTGACGCCGCGCTGGGCGCTGTCCTCTTCCTCGGCCAGTTCGGGACGTTCCTTGACCGCCAGCTCCAGCGCCTCGTCCACCAGTTCGCGCACACCGTCGCCGTGCGTGGACGAGATGGCATAGGGGTCACCCATGCCGAGCTCGTAGAACTCCGCGGCCACGGTGGTGTACTTCATGCCCTCGGCCTTGTTCACGGCCAGCATGACGCGGCGGCCGGTCTTGCGCAGGTAGTCCGCGATCACGCGGTCCTGCGGTGCCAGCCCGAGACGGCCGTCGACGAGGAAGATCACCACGTCGGCCTCGACCACGGCCTGGCGGGTCTGCTTGGCCATCTCGGCCACGATGCCGTCCTTGGCCACCGGCTCGAAGCCGCCGGTATCGATGGCGATGAACGGGCGTTCACCGATGCGGCCTTCGCCGTAGTGACGGTCGCGCGTGAGCCCGGGCAGGTCGGCGACGAGAGCGTCGCGCGAGCGGGTCATGCGGTTGAATAGCGTCGACTTGCCCACATTGGGACGGCCGACCAGAGCGATAACTGGTTTCATGCAATAAACGGAAATGGGGGCCGGCAGATGCCGCCCCCCAGGAACTCCGGAGTGATGTGGGTCCGACGGCCGGGCGCTACGCACCTGGCCACGTTTCCTGTCGGGCAACCGGGCTGGCATTGCAGCCCGGCCTCGTTCACCTGCACGATCCCGCGGACCGTGCTACCGGATTGGCGCAGCCCATGCCGACAGGTGCACGGGCCATCGCCTTCATTGTCGCGGCGCCTCAGTCCGGCACGAAGCCGTAGAGGTTGCCGTCGCGCGTCTGCACCACCAAYGATGCGCCCGCCACCACCGGCGCGGCGGTAATCTCGCTGCCGTCGGTCTTCACGCGGGCCACGAACTGGCCGTCTTCGCGCGAGAGGAAATGCACATAGCCATCATAGTCGCCCATCACCACCGAGCGGCCCAGCGCCAGCGGCGTGCCCAGGCGGCGATACAGCAACTGGTCGTTCTTCCAGCGCTCGTTGCCGTTCTGGCGGTCGAACGCATGCACGACCGAGCGTTCGTCGCTGGCGTACAGCGAGCCGTCATCCTGCGCGGGGCCGGTCGGCGACGAGAAATCCTTGCCCCATTGCGGCTGGCCATTGGCCAGTTCCAGGCAGGCCACGCGGCCCTGGAAGGTGGTGGCGCAGACCTGGCGGCCATTGACCATCGGCTGGCCGGTGACGTCGTTGAGCCGTTCGATCTCGGACACGCCCTTCGGATAGGACACCGTGCTTTCCCAGCGCAGCACGCCGTTGCCCGGGGCCAGCACGCCGAGCTTGCCGCCCGGGAAGCCCATCACGATGCCGTCGCCGGCAAACACCATGCCCATCGCCGCGCGCAGGTTGAGCGCGGTCTGCGAGCGCTGGTAGATCCAGCGGCGCTCGCCGGTCTGCGCATCCAGCCCGAGCACGCGCGTGTCGGTGGTGCGCACCACCACCAGGCCGTTGCCGACCAGCGGCGCGGACAGGACCTCGCCGTTGACCTGCTTCTTCCAGAGCTGCTTGCCACTGTTGTCGAAGGCAAACACGGCGCCCTTCTCGCCCGCCACCGCGGTGACGGTGCCGTCGCTGCCGGGACCGCTGGTCAGGTCGATATCGGTCTTGGCCTCCCACAGCGTGCGGCCGGTCGTGCCGTCGAACGCCATCACCTTGCCGCCGTTGGAGGACGCGTAGACCGTGCCGCCGGCCACTGCCGGCTGCAGCGAGTACGGGCCGCTCTTGCCGACGCCGGCCTTCCAGGCCTGGCGCACCGACAAGGTCTGGGTGATCGGCTTGAGTTCGACCGGCGTGCGCTTGTCAGCCTTGCTGAACAGCGAGCAGCCGCCCAGGGTGGCGACACACGCGGAGGCCACCACCAGGGCGCGGACGAAATTGCCGTGTTGCTGGTTCTTGGCCGTGCCGGAAAACAATGACGTCATGAGGTTCCGATCCTGAATTGGGTTGAAACGCGATTTTGCTGGCAGCAGCCGCGCCCGCGCACGGGCGCCCTGCCTGCGGGCCGGAGAGCCGGGCAATGCCGCCCTCAGGCGGTGCCCAGCGCGTCGAGCTTGAACTGGATGATCTGGCGCATGGCCGCATCATTGGCGTTGAGCTTGTCGAGCGCCTGCCGGTACGCCGTGCGCGCGTCGGCACGCTTGTCCTGCGCAGCCAGCAGGTCGCCGCGGCGATCCGCATACAGCGCCGTGAACGGTGCCGGCGGCTCGTCCTTGAGCAGGGCCAGGCCCTGGTCGTAGGCCTTCTCGTCGAGCAGCACGCCGGCCAGGCGCACGCGCGCCAGATAGGCGTATTCGCCGTCGCCGTGGTCGATCGCCCATTGCAGCTGGACCTTGGCGCCGGCCAGGTCGCCCGCATCGTACAGCACCTTGGCGGCCACCAGCGCAGACATGGGGCCATAGGCGGTCTTGCCGAACTTCTGCTCGAGGTCGCCCGCGGCGCGCTTGATGCGCTCCACGTCGCGGCTGTCGGCAGCCTTGRYGACCTGCTCGTACAGCAGCGCGGCWTCGCSSGCCTGCWYGCGCTGCCAGTAGTTCCAGCCRCTCCAGGCAGCAAAGGCCAGCAAGCCGGCGATCAGCGCCCAGGTCACGGTGTTGCCGTACTGGCGCCACCAGGCCTTGAGGCTCTCAAGCTGTTCCTGTTCTTCTAGATCGTAAGCCATGTCGAGGGATCCACCCGCGTATGTTTGTATGAGGGGCCGCGCGCGACCCCTGGTCTTGCTGCCCGTGCCGGCGGCCGGGCGCGTTTATTCGCTGGCGCCCACCATGGCGTCGATGATGTGGTCGACCAGCGTTTCCGCCGGCACCGTCACCTGCGCACCGCCGCCCTCGGCCTGCGCGCCCTGGCGCAAATCCTTGACCTGGGCCGTGCCAGCCGCCACTTCATCGTCGCCAATGATAACGGCATAGGCAGCGCCGCTGCCGTCCGCGCGCTTCATCTGCGACTTGAAGCTGCCGCTCTTGCCGTCCGGCGTGGCGTGCAGCAGCACATCGAGGCCGGCATCGCGCAGCCGCTCGGCGGCGATCATGGCCTGCTCCGCAGCCGCCGCGCCCTGGTGCACCAGGTAGACGTCGCAGCCCTCGGCCTCGGGCACCAGCCCTTCCTCGCGGATCAGCTCGATGATGCGCTCGATGCCCATGGCCCAGCCGCAGGCCGGCGCGCCCTTGCCGCCCATCTGCGCGATCAGCGGATCGTAGCGTCCGCCGCCGGCGATGGTGCCTTGCGCGCCAAGCTTGTCGGTGATCCACTCGAACACCGTCAGGTTGTAGTAGTCCAGCCCGCGCACCAGGCGCGGGTTGATCTTGAACGGAATGTTGTTGGCCTTGAGCAGGCGCTGCACGCCTTCGAAGTGGGCCAGCGATTCCTCGCCGAGGAAATCGATCAGCTTGGGCGCGTTGGCCGCCATCTCCTGCAGCGCGGGATTCTTGGTGTCGAGCACGCGCAGCGGGTTGGTGTAGAGACGGCGCTTGCTGTCCTCGTCGAGGATGTCCTGGAAACCTTCCAGGTACTTGATCAGTTCCTCGCGGTGGGCGGCGCGCTCATTGGCCTGGCCCAGCGAGTTCAGCTCCAGGCGCACCCCGACCAGGCCAAGGTCGTCCCACAGGCGCTGGCACATCAGGATGATCTCGGCGTCCACGTCGGGGCCGGCAAAGCCCAGCGCCTCGGCGCCGAGCTGGTGGAACTGGCGGTAACGGCCGCGCTGGGGCCGCTCGTGGCGGAACATCGGGCCGGTGTACCACAGGCGCTTGGGGCCGTCGTACAGCAGGTTGTGCTCGATGGTGGCACGCACCGCGGCGGCGGTGCCTTCCGGGCGCATCGTCAGCTGCTCGCCGTTGAGCGCATCGGTGAAGGAATACATTTCCTTCTCGACGATGTCGGTCACCTCGCCGATACCGCGCACGAACAGCTGCGTATGCTCGACGATCGGCGTGCGGATCTGCTGGTAGCCATAGGCGCGCAGCATGGCGCGCGCGGCGTTCTCGAAATGCTCCCACAGCGGCGCGTCCGCCGGCAGCATGTCGTTCATGCCCTTGACGCCCTGCAAGGCCTTGGCGGCCTTGCCCTTGCTGTCTGCCTTGTTGTCGCCGGCCTTGGCGGCGTCGCCGCCGGCCGCCGGATTCACGGGTTGATTCATCTTCTGTTGTCTTTCCCTGTGGTGCCCTGTCCGCGACGGATCAGGCCGCCACCTCATTGCCTGCGCGCCCGGCATTGCTGCCATAGTGGGAGCGCACATAGTCGTCGACGATCGCCTGGAATTCCTCGGCAATCCGGTCGCCGCGCAAGGTCTTGACCTTGACGCCATCGACGAACACCGGCGCCGCCGGCGATTCGCCCGAGCCCGGCAGCGAGATGCCGATATTGGCATGCTTGCTTTCGCCAGGGCCGTTCACGATGCAGCCCATCACGGCCACGTCCATTTCTTCCACGCCGGGGAATTCGGTCTTCCAGACCGGCATCTGCTCGCGCAGGTAGCTCTGGATGCTGGCCGCCAGTTCCTGGAAGGTGGTGCTGGTGGTGCGGCCGCAACCCGGGCAGGCAATCACCATCGGGGTGAAGTTGCGCAGGCCCATGGTCTGCAGGATTTCCTGCCCCACGTAGACTTCCTTCTCGCGCGGCGCGCCCGGCTCTGGCGTCAGCGAGATGCGGATGGTGTCGCCGATGCCTTCCTGCAGCAGCACCGACAGCGCCGCCGTAGAGGCGACGATGCCCTTGCTGCCCATGCCCGCCTCGGTCAGGCCCAGGTGCAGCGCGTAGTCGCAGCGCTTGGCCAGCTCGCGGTACACGGCGATCAGCTCCTGCACCTGCGAGACCTTGCACGACAGGATGATCTGGTCGCCCGACAGGCCGATTTCCTCGGCCTTTTTCGCCGACTCGATGGCGGAGGTGATCAGCGCCTCGACCATCACGTTCTGCGCCGGCCACGGCTGCGCGCGCCGCGCATTCTCGTCCATGACGCGCGCCAGCAGCGACTGGTCCAGGCTGCCCCAGTTCACGCCGATGCGCACCGGCTTGTTGTAGCGGATGGCCATCTCGATCATCTGCGCGAACTGCGTGTCGCGCTTCGCGCCCTGCCCCACGTTGCCGGGGTTGATGCGGTACTTCGACAGCGCCGCGGCGCACTCGGGATAGTCCTGCAGCAGCTTGTGGCCGTTGTAGTGGAAATCGCCCACCAGCGGCACGTTCACGCCCATGCGATCGAGCTGCTCGCGCACGGCCGGCACCGCGGCGGCGGCCTCGGGCGTGTTCACCGTGATACGCACGATCTCGGAGCCGGCACGCGCCAGTTCCTTGATCTGGATGGCGGTGCCGATGGCATCCACCGTATCGGTGTTGGTCATCGACTGCACGCGCACGGGTGCGCCGCCACCGATGGTGACCACATTGTCGCCCCACACCACGCGCGCCTGGCGCGTCATGCGGCGGGGCAGCGGGCCGGGCAGTACCGGCATACAAGCCTGTTGATCCAGTTGATTCATAGCATTACCACCTTGGCCTTGCCTCGCCCTGCGATTGCGCATGGCTGGAGAAACGGTGTTTTCAGGGCAGCGTCAGGCGCGCCACGTTGTTGCGGTTGGCAGCCGCCAGATCGACCGGCGCGCCATTGCGGGTGAGCGACTCGACCCCCTTCACATTGCCGATCACCACCTTGTAGGGTGGCGTGCCGCCGCCGCTGAGGTCCTGGCCGGCGCGCGCGGTGCCGCCCAGCACGACCTTGCCGCTGCGGTCGCGAATCTCGTACCAGGTGTCGGACGCGAAGCGGATGCGCAGCTCGCCGTTGCCCGCGGCCGCGGGTGCCGCGGGCGCCGCGGCCACCGGGGCTGGCGTGGCCGCCACGGCGGCAGGCACGGCCGCAACCGGCGTGGCCGGCTCGACCGCCACCGGGCCGCTGGCCGGCAAGGCTTCGGAAGGCGCGGGTGCGTCGGAGGCCGCCATCACCGGCGGCAGTGCCGCCGTGACGGTGCCGGGCTCGCTACCCTGCGGCGCCGTCGCGGCCGGCGGCGCGCTCAGGCCTTCCTTGCGCGCCTCGAGCCATTGCTTGAAATGATCCAGGCCGAACAGCACGCCGCCGCCGATCAGGGCAACCACCAGGGCCAGCCAGATCCAGCGCCCGCCCGAGCCGCTCGAGCCGAAGCGGTTGCGGTCGTCGAAACTTTCGTTGAGGCCGCCTTCGCGGCGCGTGCCGATCGCCACCACGGGCACGGCCTGCGCATGGAAACGCGCGAGCAGCGCATCGATGTCGACATGGAGCATGCGGGCATAGGCGCGCATCACGCCCTTGGCAAAGGTCACGTCCGGCAGCGCCGCGACATCGCCCTGCTCGATGGCGGCCAGCTTGTGCGCGGCAACCTTCAGCCGCGCGCTGACATCTTCCAGCGAGAAGCGCTGATCCTTGCGCGCCTGCGCCAGGCGTTCGCCAATCTCGCGCGCCACCGCCTCGCGTCCGGCGTCGGCGGTGGTACCGCCCACGTGACCCGTCGCTGCAGTCTGGCCTTCGGCGCGCTCTTGCTCACTCATCCCATGCTCCTTGTTCGTATGCGGTCAACTCACGCGAGTCGGGAAAACGGCTGCGCAGCTGGGCCACCATGGCATTCTGCGCCGCGACGTCGCCCTGACGGCGGGCAATGCGCGCACCCAGCCAGAGGGATTGCGCGCTGACGAAACTACTGTTGTTGACGCGCCCGGTGTATTCCTTCGCACGCGGGAAGTCCCCGCGCTGGTAGTAGAGCAACGCCAGGTTATTGTTCACTTCCGGGTTGTTGCGGTCGTAGCGCAACGCGCCGAACAGGCTCTTCTCGGCCGCCTCGCCGTCGCCGTTGCGCAACTGGCAGGCGCCGAGGCTGGTCAGGGGCTTGACCGGGCCGCTTGCCGACGGCACCGTGATCGCGCGCTCGAGCAAAGGCACGGCCTCCCGGTAACGGCCGTTCATGCAAAGGAACCAGCCGTAGTTGTTGAGCACGTCGCCATCGTCGGGACGCATCGACAGCGCGCTGCGGAAGCTGTCCTCGGCCAGCGCGCGCTCGTTCATGTTCATGTAGACCAGCGCGCGAATATGGTAGGCATCGACCAGCGTCGGGTCGATGGCGATGGCCTGCCTGGCCTCATCCAGCGCGACGCTATATTGGCCGGCCGACAGGTAGCTGGTAGCCAGCTGCAGCCGGATGGTGGCGCGCCGCTTGACATCGGTCTGRTCGGACGCGGTCTGGACATCCGGCTTGGGCGGGGGCGGCAGCTGGCAGGCAGACAGCATCATCAGCCCCATCAGGACTGCGACTATCAGACGCGTCATGCAGGGCGAGCCTCTTGCGGCTGGCCGGCACCCGGCGCGCTTGCCATGGGTGCCGCCACGATTGGCGTGATCTTCCCGAACTTGCCGCGCTCCGCCAGGCGGGTGCGGTCCTTGACCTCGCCGGCGAGCTGGCCGCACGCCGCATCGATGTCGTCGCCACGCGTCTTGCGGATGGTGGTGACGATGCCCGCATCCATCAGGACCTGGGCGAAGCGGCGGATCTGGTCGTTGTTCGAGCGCTTGAGGCCCGATTCCGGGAAGGGATTGAACGGGATCAGGTTGAACTTGCATGGCACGTCGGCCACCAGCTTCAGCAGTTCCCGGGCATGCTCGACACCGTCGTTGACGCCGTCCAGCATGCAGTATTCGAAGGTGATGAAATCGCGCGGCGCAAACTCGAGATAACGGCGGCAGGCCGCCATCAGTTCCGCCAGCGGGTATTTCTTGTTGAGCGGCACCAGCATATCGCGCAGCGCATCGTTGGATGCGTGCAGCGACACCGCCAGGGCCACGGGCAGGTCCCTGGACAGCCGGTCCATCATCGGCACCACGCCGGACGTGGACAGCGTCACGCGCCGGCGCGACAGCCCGTAGGCATTGTCGTCCAGCATCAGGCGCATGGCGGGGACTACCTGGTCGTAGTTCAGCAGCGGCTCGCCCATGCCCATCATCACCACGTTGGAGATGACGCGGTCGTCCTTGGGGCCGCGCCCCAGCTGGGCGCGCATGGCGAACTCGGCCATCCACAACTGGCCGATGATCTCGCCGGTGGACAGGTTGCGCGAGAAGCCCTGCTTGCCGGTCGAGCAGAACCGGCAGTTGACGGCGCACCCCGCCTGCGAGGACACGCACAGCGTACCGCGCGTTTCCTCGGGGATGTACACCGTCTCCACCGCATTGCCGGCACCGACGTCGAGCAGCCATTTGCGCGTGCCGTCGGCCGACAGGTTGTCGGTGATGGCGGCAGGCGAGCGGATCTCGGCGCGCGTGGCGAGCTTTTCGCGCAGCGACTTGGCGAGATCCGACATGGCGTCGAAGCGGCTGGCGCCGAACTGGTGAATCCAGCGCTGCAACTGCCGCGCACGAAACGGCTTCTCGCCGAGCTCGCCGCAATAGGCGGTGAGCGCGTCCGCATCCAGATCGAGCAGGTTGACGAGATCGTTCATGACGGCAGTATCGACTTCAAGGTCAGTCTAGTGCTGGGGAATAAACCAGACAATCAGCGGCTGTAAACGTTCATGCCGGGGAAGAAGAACGCGATTTCGACGGCAGCCGTTTCCGCTGCGTCCGAGCCGTGCACGGCATTGGCGTCGATGCTGTCGGCGAAGTCGGCGCGAATGGTGCCCTTGTCGGCCTTCTTCGGGTCGGTTGCGCCCATCAGGTCGCGGTTCGTCAGGATGGCGTTCTCGCCTTCCAGGGCCTGGATCATGACCGGGCCGGAAATCATGAAGTCCACCAGGTCCTTGAAGAACGGGCGGGCGCTGTGCACGGCGTAGAATTGCTCTGCTTCGCCGCGCGACAGGTGAGCCATCTTGGCAGCCACGACCTTCAGGCCGGCGGCCTCGAAGCGAGCGTAGATCTGGCCGATGACGTTCTTCGCCACGGCATCCGGCTTGATAATGGACAGGGTGCGTTCGATCGCCATAAAAACTCCGAAAAATGAAGGGGTTACAATTGGAATAAACGTGCAATTCTAGCACGAGACGGTTATGGTTTCGAGAACGCCCCTGCCGCCGCGCCACCGCCCTGGCCGGCCAGCCCCCCTTGCCCGGCAATAGGCCCCTTTAGTCACTTTGATATTTGCTGGCCTACAGGGAACGCCGGGCGCGGCCGATAATCGAATGAACGTTGGCCGCGCGGGGCGAGATTACACCTTGATGACAAAGTGGCGGTTAAGTTTCACAGCCCTTGCAATTCGCCCTATGCGATGCCACATTGGCGATGTGCCCGCCTGGGTCAACCCGGCGCCTCACCGTTCTTGAGACAGGAGTCACCATGGATAACAAGCTGAATACCTACGGTTTCGGCAGCGGTACCGCAACCAGCGACGTTGTGGTCCGCAATCGGGTAATGCGCAACACCTACTGGCTGCTCGCCATTTCGATGATCCCGACCGTCCTCGGCGCCTGGATCGGCGTGGCGACCGGCTTCAGCCTGATGCGGGGCAGCCCCGGCCTGTCGCTGATCCTCTTCCTGGGGATCGCGTTCGGCTTCTTCTACGGCATCGAGAAGACCAAGAACAGCAGCATGGGCGTGGTCCTCCTGCTAGCGTTCACTTTCTTCATGGGCCTGATGCTGTCGCGGCTGATCGGATCCGTGCTGCAGTTCTCGAACGGCCCCGCGCTGATCATGTATGCCTTTGGCGGCACTGCGGCGGTATTCGGCGCCATGGCGACCGTCGCCACGGTCAGCAAGCGCGATTTCTCCGGCCTGAGCAAGTTCCTCTTCGTCGGCGTGATCCTGCTGATCCTGGCCAGCGTCGCCAATATCTGGCTGCAACTGCCGTCGCTGATGATCACGGTGTCGGTCATCGCCATCGGCATCTTCTCGGCCTACATCCTATTCGACGTGCAGCGCGTGCTGAACGGCGGCGAGACCAACTACATCACGGCCACGCTGGCGATCTACCTGGACGTGTACAACGTCTTCGCCAACCTGCTGGCGCTGCTGGGGATTTTCGGCGGCAGCCGCGATTAGGAGCCCCGCTTCGCTTCGTTTGAAGCAAGCGCCCGGACAGACGACCTGACCGCACCGCCCCCCAAAAAAGAAGCCAGCGCATCCGCGCTGGCTTTTTTTCGTGCCGCCAGCCCGGGCGTTAATCGCGGTCGAACACCGCGATCGATTCCACGTGGGAGGTATGCGGGAACATATTGACCACGCCCGCGCCCGACAGCCGGTAGCCGGCCTCGTGCACCAGCAGGCCGGCGTCGCGCGCCAGCGTGGCCGGGCTGCACGACACGTAGACGATGCGCCGTGGCAGCACATCGCTGCCGGCCCGGGCCAGCTCTGCGAGCGCCTTGCACACCGCCAGCGCGCCCTCGCGCGGCGGATCGACCAGCCAGCGGTCGAAGCGGCCCAGCGCGGCGATATCCTCGGCACCAACCTCGAACAGGTTGCGGCAGGCAAATTCCGTCTTGTGGTCTAGGCCGTTCCTGGCCGCATTGGCCAGCGCCCGCGTCGTCAGCAGCTCGCTCCCCTCGATCCCCATCACCGTGCGACCGCGCGTGGCCAGCGGCAGCGTGAAGTTACCGATACCGCAGAACAGGTCGAGCAGGCGGTCATCAGGCTGCGCATCGAGCAGGCTCAACGCCCGCCCGATCAATACACGGTTGATCTGGTGGTTGACCTGCGTGAAATCGGTCGGCTTGAACGGCATGCGGATGCCGAACTCGGGCAGGGTGTAGGCCAGCTCGCGGTCCAGCGGATAGAACGGCACGACCGTGTCCGGCCCCTTGGACTGCAGCCAGAACTGCACTTCGTGCCGGTCGGCGAAGGCGCGCAACAGGTCCTCGTCCGCCGTGGTCAGCGGCTCCAGGATGCGCAGCACCAGCACGGTCACGTCCTGGCCGACCGCCAGCTCGATCTGCGGCATGCGATCGCGGATCGACAGCCCCGTGACCAGCTCGCGCAGCGGTACCAGCATGGCCGAGACATGCGGCGGCAGCACTTCACAGCGCGTCATGTCGGCCACGAAGCTGCTCTTGCGCTCGTGGAAACCGACCAGCACCCCACCCTTCTTCGCGACATAGCGCACCGTCAGGCGGGCGCGGTAGCGGTAGCCCCAGTCGGGCCCGGCGATCGGGCGGAACACCACGTCCGGGCGCAGCTTCGACAAGTGCCAGAGATCGTCTTCGAGCACGCGCTGCTTGATCGCCAGCTGCGCGCGCGAGTCCAGGTGCTGCATCGAACAGCCACCACAGACGCCGAAATGCTGGCAGCCCGGCTTCACCCGCATGGGGGTGGCCTGCTTGATCTCGACCAGCGCCGCCTGCTCGAAGCTGGCCTTGCGCTTGAAGCTGCGATAGCTCACGGTTTCCCCGGGCAGCGCGCCTTCGACGAAGATCACCTTGCCGGGAGTGCCGTCCTCGTTGACCAGCCGGCCGACGCCGCGCGCCTCCATATCGAGGCTATGGATCTGCACGACCGGCTGGGCGGCGGAGGGAACGGCAACAGGAACGGACGAGGCGGCGGGAACGCCACCTTCCGGCGCCGGTTGGGCTTGCGGTTGAGTCACGGCTTGGGACACTTGGGGAGCTGTCGTATTGTTTTGCGAAAGCGCGATTGTATTCCAGACCCGGCCCGGCACGGCCGCCCAATGGGGCGATGCCGGGTGAAGGCGGACACGGCCAGCGACGAAACGAGCGCACGACAAGTGCGCGCGATTGGCGCAACATGGACACAGCGTGCAAACCCAGCCGGCAGGCGAGCAGGAGGCGACATGGAACTGATCTCGTGGAATATCCAGTGGGGCCGCGGCGCCGATGGCCGCGTCGACCTGGCCCGCACGGTGCGAACGCTGCGCGCCATTGCTGATGCCGACGTGCTGTGCCTGCAGGAAGTCACGCGCGGATACACCGAACTCGGCGGCGGCCCCGGTGCCGACCAGGTCGCGGAACTGACGGCGCTGCTGCCCGGCTACCGCATCCTCTACGCACCCGGCGTCGACCGCCTGGCCGCCGACGGCTCGCCGCGCCAGTTCGGCAACCTGATCGCCACGCGCCTGCCGGTGCGCGAGGTATTCCGCCACGCCCTGCCCTGGCCCGCCGACGCGACCGTGCCATCGATGCCGCGCGTAGCGCTGGAAGCTACCGTGATGGCAGACGACCGGCGCCTGCGCGTGATCTGCACACACCTGGAGTACTACTCCACGCATCAGCGCGCGGCCCAGGCGGATGCGCTGCGCAACTGGCACCGCGAGGCCTGCGAGCACGCGAGCCAGCCTGGCTTGCGCGAAGGCAGGCCGGGCCCGTTCACACCCGAGCCGCGCCCCGTTTCCGCGGTACTGTGCGGGGATTTCAACAGCGTCCCCGACGATATCGCCTACTTGCGCATGCTGGCCCCGTACGACAACTCGCACGAGCCCGGCGTGGTCAGCTGGCACGACGCGTGGATGCGCGCCCACCCCGGCCAGCCCCACGCGCCCACCTGCGCGCTGCACGACAAGGAACAGTGGCCGCAGCGGCCCTTCGCCTGCGATTTCATCTTCATCACGGAAGACCTGCAGCCGCGCTTGCTGTGCTGCGAGGTGGACGGCGAAACGCAGGCTTCCGACCACCAGCCGCTCTACCTCTCGCTGGCGGACGAATAGCGCCCGGGGACGAATGGCAAACGCCCCGGCGCGGCATGGCCGCGACGGGGCGTTGCAAGACAAGCGGCAAGCGCGCGGTTCAGATCTCGGGTTCTTCCTCGTCATCGCCGCCGGCATGCACCGGCTTGATGCGAAAGGCACGCAGGTAGTCCATCCACTGCGCGCCGGGCAACTCGGCAAGCGACTCCTGCACGAACTCGACTTCGGTATCGAACTGCCGGGGCGTCAGCCCGCCACGCATCAGCTGGAAGCGGCAATACACCAGGTAGGTATTGACGACATCGGTCTCGCAGTAGTCGCGGATCGCGCCCAGCTGACCGTCCTGGTAGGCCTGCCAGACCTTGCTGCCGTCCATGCCCATCTTGCCGGGAAAGCCGCACAGCTTGGCGAGGTCATCGAGCGGCGCACTGGCGCGCGGCTGATACATGGCCAGCAGGTCCATCAGGTCCAGGTGCCGCATGTGATAGCGGCTGATGTAGTTGTTCCACTTGAAGTCGCGGCTGTCGGACTCGCTGCCCTCGCCCATCTCCCAGTAGCGCGGCGCCAAGATGCCGTGCACCAGGCCGCGGTAGTGCAGCACGGGCAGGTCGAAGCCGCCACCGTTCCACGACACCATCTGTGGCGAGTAGCGCGCCACCAGGTCGTAGAACTTCTGGATCAGGACAGCCTCGCCATCTTCCGCCGTACCCAGGGAGCCCACATGGAAAACCGGGCTGCCGTCGCGCTGGTTGCGCCGCAGGACACACGAGATCGCGGCGATGCGCTGCAGGTAATGGGGCAGGAAATCGCTGCCGGTCTTGTCGCGCCGGGCCGCGAAGGCATGCTCCGCGACTTCGGCATCGGTCATTGAATCGGGATGGTCGTGAAGACGACGCAAACCATCGACATCGGGAATGGTCTCGATGTCGAATACCAGCACAGGTGTCATAGAACGGCGTCCTTGCGCACGCCTTGGGAAGCGAAATGGCGCTTGAGCTTGACCAGCGCCTCTTGCTGGATCTGGCGCACGCGCTCGCGCGTCAGCCCCATCTCCTCGGCAAGTTCTTCCAGCGTGGCTGGCTCGATATGGTTAAGGCCGAAGCGGCGCTCGACGACGTAGCGGTGTTTCTCCGACAGGCGCGCCAGCCACTGCTTCATCAGGTTTTCCAGTTCGCGGTGCGCGACTTCCTGGTCGGGCGCGGCGTTATGCTCGTCCGAGAGGAAATCCAGCAGGCTGGAACCGGGATCCAGGTCGAACGGCGTATCGAGCGAGGTGGTGTGCTCGTTGAGCGCGAGCACATCCTGTATCTCGTCGGGCGTCTTGCCCAGCAGGTGGGCGATGTCCTCCAGGCTTGCGTCGCGCCCGTCCGTGCCGCCCTTTTCCAGATGGCGCTTGGCGCGCAGCACCTGGTTGAGTTCGCGGATCACATGGACCGGCAGGCGCACCGTGCGGGCCTGGTTCATGATGGCACGCTCGATGCTCTGGCGGATCCACCATGTCGCGTAGGTCGAAAAACGGAAGCCGCGCGAGGGATCGAATTTCTCGATGGCATGCATCAGCCCGAGATTGCCTTCCTCGATCAGGTCCAGCAAGGGCACGCCCCGATTGAGGTAGCCCTTGGCGATACTGACCACCAGTCTCAGGTTGCGCTCGATCATGACCTGCCGCGCCGAGAAATCGCCGCCCTTGGCCAGCGTCGAGAAATGCAGCTCCTCGGGCGCGGACAGCAGCGGCTTGATGCTGATGCGGTTCAGGTAGTGCTGGACCGTATCGGCGGCCAGCTCGGTATGCAGCACGGTGCGGAAGTCGTCGTGGTCCGGCGCAGCGGCTTCCCTGCCGTTCTCACCTTCCTCTTCTTCGTCGGCTTCGTCGTCTTCCTCGTCGCGGGCCTGGCGCTCGACTTCCTCGACCATCAGATCGGCTTCGCGCAGGCCTGCCGCGCTGCCGGTGGTGATCGGCTCATCGGTCAGCGGAACGAGGTCGGCAGCGGGATCCTGGTCGTATGCCTCGGCATCGGCCTGGGCCACGCCAGCGGACTGCTGCATCTCCGGCTGCTTGGAACGCCGGGTCCGGCTGGTGCTTCCGGTTGAGACAGTTTTCYGGCGTGGCATGAATCCTCACTGTGGCGGCAGATACCGCATCGGATCGACTGGTTTCCCGTTTTTTCTGACCTCGAAATGCAGCTTCACTCGATCGGTGTCGCTGTTGCCCATCTCTGCAATCTTTTGTCCCTTGCGGACCGTTGCCTGCTCAGTCACCAGCACCTTGTCGTTGTGGCCGTACGCAGTGAGATATGTATCGTTGTGTTTGATGATGACAAGATTCCCGTAGCCGCGCAAGGGGCCAACGTGAATCACGCGGCCGTCATCGGCAGCCTGTACCGGATCGCCCTTCTTGCCGGCAATATCGATGCCTTTGTTGCCCTTGTCGTCAAAGCGGCCGATCAACTGGCCGGTCACCGGCCATGCCAGCTTGATACCGTTGTCCGCGGCGGCACCGGAAGCCGGCGCGGCGGACGTGGCGGGCGCGCCGGAGGCGGCCGCCGACGGCAGCGGCGTGGGCACCGGGCGGGCCTGGTCGATCGGCTGGCCTTGCACGCTGCCCGGCGTCACCGGCACCGTGGCCACGCCCGGGCCGGCGTTGACGTCGGCTCCCGGGGGCGCCACGCGCAACAATTGACCCACTTCGATCTGGTTCGGGTTGGTCAGCTGGTTCCAGGTGGCCACGTCGCGATACGATTGGCCGTTCTCCAGCGCGATTCGATAAAGCGTATCGCCTCGCTTGACTCGATAGTATCCAGGCGGTGCGGGCTCCAGCGGGGCAACCCCCGCCACGCCGGCGCCGGACGTGCGGTCCACCACGGGAGCCGGCATCGGCGAGGAGGCACACGCCGCCAGCAGGGACAACAACAAAGACGCGGTGACAAGCTGCCCGGCACGGGCGATACGTTCCGTATTCACGATATTGTGCATAGTTCGACTCAGATGGTGCCCGATTTTAATGGCACAAAGAAAACGGCTTCAAGCGCGGTCCGGTGAAATCGATGGCGGTTACGCCGCTCGATCAACAATAACTGCTGCGTGACGGTCTGGCCCGGCCCGCCGGCGGTGGGCGCCACGGCAACCGGGGCGATCAGGCGCCCGCCAATGGCCAGCTGCTCCAGCAACGCCTGCGGCACCTCCATGCCGGCGGCGGCCAGGATGATGGCGGAAAACGGCGCGGCCTGCGGCAAGCCCAGCATGCCATCGCCGTAATGCAGGCGCAGGTTTGGCACGCGCAGCGGCCGCAAGTTCGCCTTGGCTTGTTCGTGCAGCGGACGGATCCGCTCGATAGAGAACACTTCGCTCGCTACCAGGCTCAGTACCGCCGCCTGGTAGCCGCAGCCGGTACCGATCTCCAGCACGCGCGCCAGGGGCTCGTCGGCGGCCAGCCCGTCGCGCAGCAGCTCGATCATGCGCGCCACCACCGACGGCTTGGAAATGGTCTGCTGGTGGCCGATCGGCAGCGCCGCATCTTCGTAGGCCTGCGACGCAAGGCCTGGCTCCACGAAAAGGTGGCGCGGCACGGTGGCGATGGCGTCGAGCACGCGGTCGTCGCGAATGCCTCCTGCGCGCAAGCGTGCCGCCAGCGCGCCGCGCGCACGCTCGGAGGCCATGCCGCCGCCGCCCGCGGTGGCAGCGCTGGCT
>NZ_JBFTND010000131.1:0-20023 GCF_056397305.1 Cupriavidus sp. 05N40 | reverse complement strand
GGCCGCCGGCGCGCCAGCCTCGGGGGTGCCGGGCGCGGGCGTGCCGGGCGCCGCGCAGCCGGCCAGCAGCAGCGCTATCGCGGCAACGGCCAGCAGCGCGGCCGGCGCCGCGTCGAAGCGGGAAGCGATCAGACGCAAAGCTGCTCCAGCACGGCCAGGCGCCGGCGCGATTCGGTGACGAAGGGGTTGCCGCGGTCCCATGCGTAACCGGCCAGGATGGCCGAGATCATGCGGCGGATTTCCGGCGTGGCGTCAGGATGGAAAATCAGCTTCTGGAAGCGTCCTTCGTACCACGCCTCGACAAAGGTGCGGAAGCAATCCACGCCTTCCTTGAGCGGCTGCCCGTACTCCGCCTGCCAGTCCACGGTCTCGCCGGCGAACTGCCGCGCCAGGCAGGCCGTGGCGAGGCTGGCCGACTTGAAGGCGATGGTCACGCCCGAGGAGAACACCGGGTCGAGAAACTCGCCGGCATTGCCGAGCAGCGCATAGCCCTTGCCCCACAGCGACTTCACATTGGCCGAATAGCCGGCGATCTGCCGGGCCGGCGTATCCCACCTGGCATTGGCCAGCAGCCTGGCCAGGCCCGGCTCTTCGCCGACCAGCGCCTTGAGGCGCTCGGTCTCGGTGCCGGTGTACTGGTCGAGGAAGCGCTTCTCCGCCACCACCCCCTGCGAGCAGCGCCCATCGGAAAACGGGATGGTCCAGTACCAGACATCCACGTGCTCGGGATGCACGCTCACGCGGATCTTGTTGCGGTCGAAGGTGCCGGGCGGAATGCGGTCTTCCACGTGGGTGAAGATGGCGCTGCGCACAGGGAAGTTGGACGGCGACTCCAGGTCCAGCAGGCGCGGCAGCACGCGGCCGAAGCCGGAGGCATCCAGCAGGAAGCGCGCCTGCACGCGGTAGACGCTGCCCTCGGCGTCGCGGACGGTGACGCTGGGCTGCTCGCCCTCCACGTCGACGGCGGTAACCTGGTGCGAGAAGCGGACTTCGGCGCCCTGCTTCTGCGCCTCGCCGATCAGCACGTGGTCGAAGCGCGCGCGCTGGACCTGGTAGGTGGTGCCCCAGCCGGCGGAGAACTTGTCGCGGAAATCGAAATCGGTATAGCGGTCGCCGCGCGCGAAGGCGGCGCCGTTCTTGTACTGGAAGCCGGCTTCGACCACGGCCTGCAGCATGCCCGCTTCCTCGATGTACGCCATGCTCTGCGGCAGCAGGCTCTCCCCGATCGAGAAGCGCGGGAAGGTTTCCTTCTCCAGCACCAGCACGCCGATGCCGCGCTTGCGCAAGAGCCCTGCCGCCACGGAGCCTGCCGGACCCGCGCCGATGATAAGGACGTCCACCTGTTCGGTATTCATTTCGTAACCCTGTTCCTGTCGTTCGATCTGTCGATCTTGTTGGTCTTGTTTGTTGTTATCGGCTCTGGTGCCGCATTGCTTCAGCCCCCTGCGCCTGCGGCCGGAACCACGGCGACAGCAGCCACACCGCGCCGACCCCCGACAGCATGGTCATGCCGAAGGCGTGCAGCGCGGGCGTGGACGACAGTGCGAGCAGGCCGAACGCCAGCAGCGTGCTGGCCGCGCCCAGCACGATCGCCGTCCACGACTCGCCGTCGCCGGGATGCTCGAGCAGGAAGATGCCGTAGTCCACCCCCACGCCGAGCAGCAGCGCCAGCGCCAGCACCGAGAACAATTGCAGCGGCACCTGCAGCCAGCCCAGCAGGGCCACGCTGAACAGCGCCGCCAACAGGGTCGGCACCAGCGCGCGCCAGGCGCCGCGGCCATAGCGCCACATCAGCAGCAGCGCCACGCCGGCCGCGCCGGCGGCCAGCAGCCAGGTCATCAGCACGCGGTAGTGCCTGAGCAGCGAGGACAGGTCCGCCACGCGGTCGACCCATTCCACGCCCGGCACCTTGGCCGCCGCCGCTTCGATCAGCGCGATGGTGGCGGGCTTGTCCAGCCCGCGCAGCAGCATGACGCTGGCATAGCCGTCGCCCTCGYGGTCCAGCCACAGGTGGCGCAGCGTGTCCGAGACCGGACTGGCCAGCCACGCCGGCAAGGTCAGCACCTGGCCGGCCGCCGCCGCGTTGGGCGCACCCACCGCGCCCCCGACCGCGCGCGCCACGCGCTCGCGCACGGCGCTTTCCAGGCCGCCGCTCAGGGCCGCGTCGGCACGCTGGCGCGCTGCCGACGGCACCCAGTCGGAGATCGCCACGAAGCCGGCAAGGTCGCCATGCGCGACCACGCCCGCCAGGGCTTGCTTGACCGCCTCCTCGCGCGCCAGCACTTCGTCGGGCGTGCCGCCGCGCACCAGCAGGAACTGCGCCGGGCTGGGCGTGCCCAGCAGGCGCCCGGCGCTACGCTGGGCCTCGATCAGCGCCGGCGGCGAGCTTTGCAACTGCCGCACGTCGTCCGCCACATGGACCTGCCACAAACCCGGCACCACGAACAAGGCCAGCAGGCCGAGCAGCAGCAAGGATGCGCGGTCCGCGCCCACGCGCGGCCAGCGCGCCAGGCTGGCGGTCAGCCAGGCCGACAGGCGCGTCTCGCGCAGCTGGCCGCGGTCGAGCAGGGGAAACCAGAACACCACGGTCAGGAAGGCCGCCACCAGGCCCACGGCCGAGAACAGCGCCATCTGCCGCAGCCCGGGGAACGGCGCGATGCCGAGCGCCAGGTAGGCCACCGCACTGGTCGACAGCGCCAGCGCCATGCCCGGCAGCAGCCGGCGCATCACCTGCGGCGGCGTGGCCCCGGGACTGGCCTGGCGCGAGACGAAATAGTGGATGCCGTAGTCTTCCGCCACGCCCACCAGGCTGGCGCCGAACACCAGGGTGATCAGGTGCACGCGGTCGAACACCAGCGCCGTGGCCGAGACCGCCGCCGCGGTGCCGACCAGCAACGACAGGCCCACCAGGATGATCGGGCGCAGCGAGCGGAAGGCCAGCCACACCAGCAGCAACACCGCCGCCAGCGAGCCCCAGCCGATCACGTTCATTTCCAGGCTGGCCTGCGCGGCGGCGGCCTCGGCGTGCAGCGGAATTCCCGCCGCCACCACCTGCACGCCGCCGCCCTGCTCCGCGGCGCGCGTGGCGAGCTTGAGCAGGTCGGAGTAGTCGGTATCGCCGCTTACCGAGAACGCCGGCTTGCTGATGCGGTAGGTCAGCAGCACCCACTCCTTGCCCTCGGCGCTGAGCGCGGCCAGGCCATCGCGCTCGTGCACGCGCGTCATGGCCGCGCGCGACAGCCACCAGTCCTGCCACAGGCCGAGCGGGTCGGCTGCCCAGTCGGTCAGGCGCGGGCCGGTGGATAGCTGGTAGAGGCGGGTCAGCGCCTGCCGGGCCAGGGTATCCGCGTCGGCCTGGCCCAGCATGGCGCGCTGGCTGTCGGTCAGCAGGCGGTCGCGGTACGGCCGGTAGAAGGCCAGCGCCGCGTCCAGGTCGAAGCTGGCGATGCGGTCCACCGGCTGCAGCAGCCCCGCCTGCGGCCGGGTTGCCGCGCTGAAGCGCTGCGCCGCGGCGCGCGCGCGCGTCCAGTCCGGGGCGCCGACCAGCACCACGATCTCGCGCGATACACCGTCGGCCAGGCGGCGCAGCACGCGGTCGGCGGTGGCGGTACGCTGGCTGGTCGGCAGCAAGGCCATCACATCGGTATCGAGCCGCGAGGCGCGCCAGAACTGCAACTGGTGCGCCGCCAGGGCGATCACCAGCAACAGCCACGCCACGGCCAGCACCCGCTCCAGGGTACTGAGGCCGTGCAAGGACTTGCCGGTGGCCAGGCCCGCGTTACTCAAAGCGCTGCTCCTCGTCGGCGGCCAGGCGCGTGGCCGCGCTCGGGTCGATCAGCTTCACGTGCGTGCTGTCGCCGCCGGCTTCTTCCAGGCGCACATCGCGCACGAAGCGGTCGCCGGCCAGCTCGATACGCGCGAACACGCGGTGCATGGCGGCATCCTTCGGCGTCAGCGTCAGGGTCCATCCGCTCTTGCCGACCAGCTTGCCGGCCACCTCGAAACGCGCCGACAAGGCACGCAGGTCGCCGCGCAGCACCGCGATCACCGACTCGCCCACTACCCGCATGGCGGGCTGGGCATCGGCCTGCATCTGCTGCTGCACGCGCCCGTCGGCACCGCGCATCACCAGCCGCTCAGGTGTCACCAGCAGGCTCGAGGCGAACGGCTCGCGCGTGCTCCACACCACGCCGCGCTCGCGCGCCAGCACGAAGTCGCCGCGCGAAACCAGCGGATTGGCAAAGCCGGACAGGCGGCGCGTCTGCTCGAAACGGCCGTGGATCACCGGCGCATCGGACAAGCGCCCCGCCACCGAGGCCAGCAGGTCGGGCGCCGCCGCGCCGGCCAGGCGCGGGACGGCCAGCACGGCGCCGCACAGGGCCAGCAAGACGCCGCGGCGCTTCATTGCCCGTCCTCCGCGCGCGCCACGCCTTCGCCGGCCGCCACGCCGAGCCGCTCCCACAACACCGGCGGGCACACGTAGCACATCTCGCCATTGCGCATGTCCACCGCCACCTGGATGGTGTAGCCCTTGGTCAGGCGCCGGCCGGTGGCCGCGTCGCGCACCAGGTATTCGATCTTCAGGCGGTTCTCCCACTCGACGATGGCCGCGCGGATGACGAAGGGCTGGCCGTAGGTCAGCGGGCCGACATACTTCACCCGCATGTCCACCACCGGCCAGGCATAGCCCGAGTCGCGCATGGCCGGATAGTCGTAGTGATAGCGTTCGAGCAGCGCGCAGCGCGCCTGCTCGAAATAGCGCACGTAGTTGCCGTGCCACACCACATTCATCGGGTCGAGGTCGTGGAAGGCGGGACTGAGCGTGATCTCGTGGCTGAAGTCTTGAGACATAGGAGTTGCCGTGTGCGGTGTGCGGGGAGCCGGCCGTCAGTCGCCGCGCGGCGCCGGCGCGCCGTGCGGTGTGGCATGTGGCGCGCCGGCGCGCGCGGCTTCGGGCACGCCGCCGCCCTGCCCCCAGAAATCGTAGAAGTTGAACCAGTCGTAGGGCGACTCCGCCAGCAGTTGCGACAGCCATTGCGCGTAGTCCGTGGCATGCCCCGTGAGGATGGCGTCGCGGCGCGCGCGCGGCAGGCGCACCTCGCGCGCCAGCTCGGTGAAGCGCAGCAGGTGGCCATTGCCCGAGCGCACGCAGCCCATGGCGAACAAGGGGCATTCCAGCAGCGCGGCCAGCACGTRGGGGCCGACCGGGAAGCGCGCCGGCGCGCCGAAGAACGGCACCGTCACCGTGCGCCCGCCGTGCACCGGGACGCGGTCGCCGGCGATCGCCACGAACTCGCCCGCGCGGACCTTCTCGGCCAGCATCAGCGCGGTGGCCGGCGAGATGTCGTCGACCTGGAACAGTTGCAGGCCGGAGCGCGGATCCAGGCGCGAGAGAATGCGGTTGAACTGGGCGGCGTGCGCGGTATGCACCAGCACCGTCAGGCGCAGGCCCTGGCGCCGGTTGGCCAGCACGCGGCACAGCTCCAGGCAGCCCATGTGCGCGGTCACGATGATGCCACCCTGGCCGCTGGCAATCTGCTGCTGCATCACTTGTTCGCCCTCGCGTCGCACGTTGCCGTAGCGATAGCCGCCGCCGATGGCGAGCAGCTTGTCSAGCAGCGTGTCGGCGAACGAAAAGAGATGGCGCAAGGTATGGCGCAGGCCCGGCGCGGCGCCCGCGGGCACGGCCGTGCCGGTGGCGGCCTGGACGCGCCGCAGGTAGTCGAGCGACGAATGGCGCGCCAGCGGCCTGGCCAGCCAGTAGTAGGTGACCACGGGATACAGCACGGCGCGGAACAGCGTGCGGCCGCACAGCCGGTAGAGCCAGTACAGGCACCACACGCCCCACACGCAGGTGGATTCGCGGATCTGGCTCCAGTGCCGCGCCATGCGGCCCGGCTGGCTGGCTTGCCGCTGGTCGTGTCGCTGGTCGTGTCGCTGCGCGTTCATGCCGGTCGCACCTTGCGCCACAGCAGCAGCGGCAGCCGCCTGAGCATGCCGAAGAACAGCCGGGTATGCATGGCCGAGATCAGCACGTTGTCACGCCAGACCTGGAAATGCGAGACGCCATCCGACGGATAGGTGACCCGCGTGGGCACGTTGACGATGGGCACGTTGCGCCAGGCCAGGTGGACCAGCACTTCGGTATCGAACTCCATGCGCCGCCCCAGCCGCACGTCATGCACCAGCGCAAGCACCGGGCCGAGCGGATAGACCCGCAGGCCGCACATCGAATCGCGGATGGCGAGCGACAGCGTGTTGATCCAGACCCAGACATGGGTCAGGTAGCGCGCCAGCAGCCGCACGCGCGGCACCGACTCGTCGTAGACCGGATAGCCGCACACCATGGCATCCGGGCGCGCCTGCGCCAGCGCCACGAACTGCGGGATGCACGCGGCGTCGTGCTGGCCGTCGGCATCGATCTGCAGGGCGTGGGTAAAGCCCATGCGCGCGGCCTCTTCGAAGCCGGCCATGATGGCGCCGCCCTTGCCCTGGTTCTTCGGCAGGCGGATCAGGTGCACGCGCTGCGCGTGCGCGGCGGCGATCTCGCGCAGCACGCGCTCGCATGCCGGGCTGCTGCCGTCGTCCACCAGCAGGCAGGGCAGCGGATGCCGCAGGATGGCCTGCACCATGGCGCCGATGGCGTGTTCGTGGTCATAGACCGGCACCAGCACCACCGGCTTAAACATGCGCGTCTCCGAAAACGATGCGACCGCTGGCATGCGGCCCCTGTGCCGAACTGAGGCGGAACGCTAGCGCGTTGCGCTCGGGCTGCCATGTCAGCGCCAGTTGCACGGTCGTGCCCGGCATGATCACGGCCTGGAACTTGAGCGTCTCCAGCCGGCGGAACTGCGCGCGCGGCGGCACCGGCAGGCGCGCCGGCGCCAGCGCCATGACCCAGTCGACCTGCGCCACGCCGGGCACGATCGGACTGCCGGGGAAATGGCCGTCGAACACGGCCAGGTCTTCGCTGATGTCCAGTTCGGCGCTGGCCGACATGGCATCCCCGCCCGCCTGCCAGCGCACCGCCGGCAACACGCGGCGGAACATATCGCGCAGCATGGCTTCGGTGGTCTTGCCCTGGGCATTGCACGGCAAGGCATCGGCGAAACTCCAGCGGCGCGGCAGCGCCAGCGCGTCCACCGCGCTCGCCAGGACGGCGCGCAGCGCGGCCAGCAAGGCTGCCCTGCCCTGGCCGGCCAGCAGGGCGGCGCCGCCATCGCTCGGCACCACCGCGGCACCGAGGCGCATGCCGATATCCAGTTCGAGCAGCACCACGCGCGCTTCGCGCACCAGCGGCGATTGCTGCAGGACTTGCTCGACCTGCGTCAGCGAGATGCGCTTTTCCTCGATCTTGACGATGCGGTCGGCGCGGCCCGCCAGCGCAAAGCCGCCGTCGCCGGCGGGCTGCACCTGGTCGGCGCACAGGTACCAGCCGTCGTCCGGCAGATGGGCCGAGCGGACCGCGAGGAAGCCGTCCTGCAAACGCCACTGCACGCCCGGCAGCGGGGTCCAGCGCTCGTCATGGCGCGCGCGCTGGCGCCAGGCGATGCCGCCGGTCTCCGAGCTGCCGAAGACTTCGACCGGGGCCAGGCCGAAATGGCGCAGCGCGTCGGCCGCGGCCTCCGGCGGCAACGGCCCGCCGGACGAGAACACGGCATGCAGCGAGGCGCGCGCCGGCGCCCAGTCGAGTGCCGGCGGCATGCGCCGCAGGTGCGCGGGGCTGGTCACCAGCACCGCAGGCGTGCCATCGCAGGCGCGCACGATTTCCTCGTGGAAGGCGAGCCGGTCGGCGGGCATGGGCCGCGCCGCGGCAAGCGGCCACAGCACGCAGAACAGCAGGCCATAGATATGCTGGTGCGAGACCGTGGCCAGCACCCGTGCCTGCGCCGGCACGCCGGCGCCGAACGCGGCCTGCAGCGCCTGCACCTCCGCCTCCAGCTGCGACAGTTGCTTGACGATGGCCCCGGGCGCGCCGGTGGAGCCGGAGGTAAACAGGGTTACCTGTGTCGAGCGCGGGTCCAGCGGCGGCCAGCCGGGAGCAGCCGCGCCATGCGCATCCCGCGCCTGCGGCCGCACCCCGCCTGGCAGGTCGCCGGCGCGCGCATCGGCGCGCCCGGCCAGCGCAGCCAGCGTCTCGGCACGCGTATCGCCAGGCAGCACCACGTGCTTGCCGGCGTGCCATGCGCCGAACAAGGCGGCGGCGAACTCGGCAGTGGATTCGAGATAGAGCGCCACCGTGGTGCCCGGCACCGCCGCGAAGGCCTGCCGCCAGGCCGTCGCGCGCCGCACGAAGGCCGGCGCATCCAGGTTGCCGGCCGTGCCGTGCGCCACCGCATGCGTGCGCGCCGCCAGTGCGGCCATCGCGCCGCTTACGCCGAGCCACTCAGCCATGCCTGCCTCCGGCCATCACGCGCTGGCGCACCAGCCATTCGCCGGCAAACATGGCACCCATCAGGCCATAGGCGATGCCGCCGTTGTAGAGTGCCCAGACCCGGTCGCTGGCCAGCACCGCGGTCAGCGCGGCCACCGTGCCGTTGGCGATGAAGAACACGCACCAGGCCTGCGTTACGCGGCGCGTGTAGGCCACGCCCGCGGGCGGCAAATCCGGCTCGCGCAGCCGCGCCAGCCGCTCGACCAGGCTGGGCGGGTGGCGCAGGCTCCAGCCGAACACGGCCAGCATGGCGCCATTGACCAGCACCGGGTAGAGCTTGAGCGGCATGGCGTGGTTGGAAGCCGCCACCACTGCCGCCAGCGCGGCGGCCAGCACCGCCAGCAGGCGCCAGCCGGCCTGGCGGCTGGTCAGCACGCGCAGCAGCGCCAGCGCCACCAGCGCCAGCGCCATCACGCGCGGCGACCAGTGCTGCAGGCCGAAGTAGATCGTCACCGGATAGCACAGCGTGAGCACGCCGAGCAGCAGTTTGCGCAGGCGCATGCGGATCAGGCCGTGGCGGGCGAATCGACCAGCAGGGCCAGTGCCTGCACCACGTCCTGCACGGTGCGCACCGCCTTGAACTGCTCGGGCTTGATCGGCTTGTTGAGCATGGGCTTGAGCTTGACCAGCAGATCGACCGCGTCGATGCTGTCGATGTCCAGGTCTTCGTACAGGCGCGCTTCCGGGCGGATGCGCCCGCGCTCGATCTCGAAGGTTTCCTCGAGCACGGTGGCCACCCGCGCAAAGATTTCGTCATGAGTCATGATGGGCTCCCTTGGTAGTCGGTGGTGCTTGCCGCGCTGGCCGCGGCTGGCGGTATGGTGATCCGCAGGCTCAGGCCGAAGCCTGGCCGGCGCGCTGCGAGGCCACGAAGGCGGCCAGTGCGGTGACGCTGGCGAAACGCGCGCGCATCTCGTCCTTGTCCCCGTTCATGGTCACGCCATAGCGCTTTTGCAGCGCCAGGCCGAGCTCGAGCGCGTCGATCGAATCCAGGCCCAGGCCTTCGATGAACAGCGGCGCGCCGTCGTCGATATCGGCCGGGCCGATGTCTTCGAGCGACAGCGATGAAATGATCAGTTCCTTGATTTCGTGTTCAAGCGCCTTCACGGCGGACCTCCCTGGAAAAAAACTCGGATAGCGATTGGGTCAGATGCCTGACGGCCAGCGCGTCGTCCAGTCCGGACGGCACCCACTGGGCGACGCTGACGTCTTCTCGCACGTCGATGATGTAACGGGGCCTGCGCGCCGGCACGCGATACCACTTTTCACCCTTGGTCAGGGTGGGCGGCTCGCAGCGGATCACCACCGGCGTGAGCGCGAAGCCGCCGCGCACGGCGATATTGGCCGCGCCGCGCTGCAGCCGCAGCGGACCTTGCAATGCGGTGCGCGTGCCCTCGGGAAAGATGACGAGGTTGTTGCCCGCGTTCAGCGAGGCAATGCAGTCGTCCACCATGCCGGCACCGGAATCGTTGCRGACGTAGCCGGTGGCGCGCACCGGCCCGCGCGTAAACGGGTTGCGGGCCAGCCCCGCCTTGACCACGCAGTCGGCCTGGCGCGTCAGCGCGATCAGGAACACCACGTCGATCAGCGAGGGATGGTTGGCCACGATCAGCAGGCCGCTGCGTTGCAGCCGCTCGGGGTGCCGCACCTCGTAGCGGATCACGCCGACGGTGCGCATGAGCAGCAGGAACAGCCGGAAGGCATGGTGGATGATGTTCTTGCACACCCGCTGGCGGCGTGCCGAGGACCACAGCAGCACCGTCATCAGCGGGAATACCGCCACGCGCAGCAGCAAGCCGCCCACGCCGAAGCTGGAGAAGCACAGTCCCGTGGCGCACACGCGCCAGGCACGGTCCAGGCGCTCAACCATGGCGCTGCCACCTCCATGCGCCGCGCTCGCCGCGGTGGCGCAGTTCGGCATCGCCCGCCAGCATGAAGCGCAAGACGTCCAGCCCATGGGGCAGCAAGGCGCCTGGCGTGGCCGGGGCGTCGGCGGCGCTGGTCGCCTCGAGGCTGAACCGGACCTCGCCGGGCTGCGGCCTGGACACGCGCCAGGCCCAGCCGAACAGGCACTCGGGTTCGTCGGCAAAGACCGCGTAGGCGGTGGGCAGCGGCGCCTCGTAGTGCACCAGCAGGACTTCGGCGGCGCCATCGGCCAGCAGGCCGCAGGCTTCCGCCACCGCCGCTTCGACGGTGTCGCGGCCGGCGGCCAGCGCTTGCAGGTTAGCGGGATCGCCGCGGTCGATCGAATACAGTGCCCCGATGGCGTTATGCACGGACAGGCCGAACGCCGTGGGCGACAGGGCCTCGCCGTCGGCGAGGTCGCCGAGCATCTGCAGCGGGCGCAGCGTATCGCCATGGCGCGACGCGAAGATGACGGGAATGCCCTCCACGCCCGGCTGGCAGGCGTAGGCGGGATGGAGAGCGGCCCGGCCTAGCGCGCTGGCGCGCCGGCGCAACATCGGGGCCATGGCGCTCAATGCGGGCAGTTCGTCACCGGCCGGCAGCCAGGGCGCACGGCTCCAGTCAAGCCAGGCTTGCTGCGTGTCTAGTTGTGCTGCACATGCCGCCCATGCGCGAATACCGAATTCCATTGCCATGCCGTTCGCGTTGGGTGGAAGAAATGGCAGCGGCGCTGCCGGCCCGCCGGCGAGCGCTGCGCGCCCAGGTGGCGGGCAGCGCTCTCGCGAGACCTCGCGAAGCGCGCCGGCCAGGCATCGAACAACACTCTGATGACGCAACGTTATCAGGAGATATCAACCGCTCACCGCCTGTTTGCCTCTGTTGACTGCTAATTGCCGCCTGTTTTTCCAGGGCGCCGCCCACATGCCATGGGCCGCAACCTGCATTTCCGAAATAACGGCAAAAAGCGCGCAAAACTAACCTCGGGGCGTGATCAGGACCGCGGAAACCCCTGGTGTGGCGCAAGAAATATATTCAGCAAATAGGACGAATCTGACCTGCGCATTTTGTCAGGGCCGAATTCTCGCACAAAGGGACATCGGAAGGCGATGCGAGATCGTTAAGAAGGTTCGCAAATGTAACGACCGGGGCGCGGCTGCGCGATGGCACCGCTGGGGGCCGCGCCGGGGGCCGTGCTGGGGGCCGTGCTGGGGGCCGTGCTGGGAGCCGCGCCGGGGGCCGGGCAGGCCGGAAGGGCCGCCGGAGGCCGCCTGGCAGCGGATCGGCGGTGAGGAGGGTGCGCGCCGGGCGCGGTCGCGAGCGGCGCACCGGGAGCCTGCAGACGGCTCCCGGCGGGTGCGGCGCGGGAGTCTCAGCGCGCCGCCAGGATCTTCCCGCTGACCTCGCCGAAGCCGACGCGATAGCCGTCGCCCTGGCACCAGCCGGTCATGATCACCTCGTCGCCGTCTTCGAGGAAGCCGCGCTTGGCGCCGTCGGCCAGCGTGAGCGGCTCGGCGCCGTTGCGGGTGGATTCCAGCAGGCTCCCGTAGGAGTCCGGCGTGGTGCCGCTGATGGTGCCGGAACCCATCAGGTCGCCCACGCGCACGTTGCAGCCGGAGACGGTGTGGTGGGCGAGCTGCTGCACCATGGTCCAGTACATGGCCTTGAAGTTGGTGTGGCAGACCGTGGTGGCATGCGCGGAGCCTTCCGGGCGCAAGGCGACTTCGAGCGCGATATCGTAGGCGTTGCCCTGCTGCTGCAGCAGGTATGGCAAGGGCTCGGGCGACTGCGCGGGATTGTCCCGGCGGAACGGCTCCAGCGCGTCCATGGTCACCACCCACGGAGAAATCGAGGTACCGAAGCCCTTGCTGTTGAACGGCCCCAGCGGCACGTATTCCCACTGCTGGATGTCGCGCGCGCTCCAGTCGTTGAGGATCACCATGCCGAAGATATGCGACGGCGCGTCCGCGGTGCTCACGGCTTCGCCCAGCGCCGACGGCTTGCCGACGATAAACGCCATTTCCAGCTCATAGTCGAGCTTGCGACAGGCGGTGAAGATCGGGCGCGGCTGGTCGGGCGGCTTGATCTGGCCCTTGGGGCGGTGCAGCGGCGTGCCGCTCACCACCACCGAGCTGGCGCGGCCGTTATAGCCGATGGGAATTTCCAGCCAGTTGGGCAGCAAGGCGTTGTCCGGGTCGCGGAACATGCGGCCGACATTGGTAGCGTGCTCGCGCGAGGAATAGAAATCCGTATAGCCGGGAATGTCCACCGGCAGGTGCAGGGTGGCCCAGGCCATCGGCACCAGCGCCTGTTCGTGCAGGGCCGATTTGCCGCGCAGGGTGTCGTCGTCGGTCGACAGCAGGCTGGCCAGGCGCTGGCGGGTCTCGGTCCAGGCCGGCTTGCCGAGTGCGATGAACGCGTTGAGCGTGGCGCCGCCGAACACGCCCTTGACGGCGGGCGGCAGCAGGCCTGCTGCATCCAGCACGGCAAGGTCGACGACGAAATCGCCGATCGCAACGCCCACGCGCGGGCCCTGCCCGTTCGTGGAAAAGATGCCGTACGGCAGGTTCTGCAGCGGGAAATGCGTTACGCCATCGTTGGCGGATTCGATCCAACTTTGCTGGACGGTGGTCATCGGGGGCTCCAAAAGGGAATGTCTATGCCTTGGGGCGCCGGCAGCCTGGCTGCGCCGGCGCCCCGGGATGTGCGGATGGCGCGACGGGCAGGCCAGGGCCTAGCGCCGCGTCGGATCGAAATGCTTCTTCAGCCCTTGCCAGCAGGTGTAGTAATCGTGCTGGAGCTGCGCGGACTCGGCCGCGTACGGCGTGGGCCGGATCACCGCCGGGGTCTCGAACATAAAGGCCATGGTATCGCTGATACGGTGCGGCTGCGACGTATCCGCGGCGGTGGCCTTGGCGAAGGTCTCGGCATCCGGGCCGTGGCCGCTCATGCAGTTGTGCAGGCTGGCGCCGCCCGGCGAGAAACCGTCGGCCTTGGCGTCGTACACGCCCTCGATCAGGCCCATGAACTCGCTGGCAATGTTGCGGTGGAACCAGGGCGGGCGGAAGGTATTCTCCATGGTCAGCCAGCGCGGGCCGAAGATGACGAAGTCGATGGTGTCCACGCCCGGGGTGTCGGACGGACTTTGGAGCACCAGGAAGATCGACGGGTCCGGGTGGTCGAAGCTGATCGAGCCGATGGTGTTGAAACGGCGCAGGTCGTATTTGTACGGCGCATAGTTGCCGTGCCAGGCGACCACGTCGAGCGGCGAGTGCCCGATCGGGGCGTGCCACAGGTTGCCCTGGAACTTGGCCACGAGCTCGAAATCGCCTTCGCGGTCTTCGTACCAGGCATGCGGCGTGAGGAAGTCGCGCGGATTGGCCAGGCCGTTGGAGCCGATCACGCCCAGGTCGGGCAGGCGGAACAGCGCACCGTAGTTCTCGCAGATATAGCCGCGCGCCTGGCCATCGGGAAGTTCGACCCGGAAGCGAACGCCGCGCGGCACCACCACGATTTCCTGCGGTTCCACGTCCAGCAGGCCCATTTCGGTGGCCAGGCGCAGCCGGCCCTGCTGCGGCACGATCAACATCTCGCCATCCGCGTTGTAGAAGAAGCGGCCATCCATCGACTTGTTGGCCAGGTACAGGTGGAGGCCGCAGCCGCTCATGGCTTCGGGGCTGCCGTTGCCTGCCATGGTGACGATGCCGTCGATGAAATCAGTGGGCTCCACCGGCATCTGCGGCGGACTCCAGCGCATCTGGTTGGGCGACGCCGGCACGGTGTCGAAGCGGCTGACGATGCGCGACTGTTCCAGCGCCTTGAACGGCTCGTGCATGGCCGCCGGGCGGATGCGGTAGAGCCAGCTGCGGCGGTTGTGGGCGCGCGGCGCGGTGAAGGCCGTGCCGGAGATCTGCTCGGCGTAAAGGCCATAGGGTGCGCGCTGCGGCGAGTTCTGGCCTTCCGGCAGGGCGCCTGGCAGGGCTTCGGTGGCGAACTCGTTGGCAAAGCCGGACTGGTAGCCGCCCTGGCCTGGCAGGTCGCGCAGTTGCGCTGGTACGTTCTGTTGCGTCTGGGTCATGGACTGGATCTTCCTCTGGTCTTTCCTCTGGGTATGGGGGACGGCCGGCCGCGCGGCGTCAGGCCGCTGCCGCCGGGTCGGCGGCGGGCTGGCGGCCAGCCCGTTCAAGCACGCCCGCGCGGGCGTGCGTCATGGCTTCCTGCAGGACGGCAAGGTCGCCGATATGGTTGGCGAGCAGCAGGATCAGCTGCGCGTTGGCGGACTGGCTCTGGGCATCGGACAAGTCGCGGTGCATATCGATCAGGGCCTCGTAGAAATCGTCCGGCCGGGCGAGATTGGGTTCGGTGTTGAGCGGCATGGGCTGTTCGTCCGGGTGGTCAGGCAATGGCTTCGAGCGCGCTGGCACTACCAGCGCAGGCTGCCGCGCCGGCGCCGTCCTGCCAGCCAAGCGCGCGCCGCAGCGCGGCCTGCACCTGCGCGGGATCGAAGGCGCGCCAGCGCGCGCACACGTGCTGGTCGGGGCGCAACAGATAGACGCTGCCCGGCCGGCCATCGTAGCGATGCGCGAGCAGGCCCTGGCTGTCTTCGAGCAGGATTGCGCCGTGCGGCAGCGCCGGGCCTTGCGCCGCATGTTCCGGCGCGGCCACGCAGACCAGCGCCAGCGGCAGCGGCAGCGGGCCAGCGGCCAGCGCCTGCAAGGCAGACAAGGCGGCCGGCGGCAGGCCCCCTGCCGCCGTGAACACCATCACGGCAAAGCGGTTGCCGAGCTGGCCCAGCAGCCACGCATGCTGGCCGCCCACCTTGACCGGCGCGTCCACGCACGCCGCGCCAGGCACCATGGCGCCGGCGAAGCCGGCTTCATTGCCCGCGCCGGGCGCAGCGTGCGCATCGGGCGTGTTGAGCACCGACTCGTGCAGCACGGCCGGTACCGACAGGCGCCCGCTGTTGACCAGCTGGCGGGCGAAGGCATGGTGGCGCGCCAGGTTCAGCACGGCGTCGCGGAACACGCGGCTCACCGGCGTCTTGGGCGTGATGAAATCGGTCGAGCGCGTGGAGTTGCGGATGTTCTCGTCGGCGGCGAATTCCCGCTCGCTGGCATAGCTGTCGAGCAAGGCGTCGGGCGCGCTGCCTGCCAGCACCAGCCCGAGTTTCCAGGCCAGGTTCTCGGCATCCTGCACGCCGCTGTTGGCGCCGCGCGCGCCGAACGGCGAGACGCGGTGCGCCGCATCCCCCGCGAACAGCACGCGCGCGTGGCGGAAACGGTCCATGCGCTGGCACGAGAAGGTATAGACGCTGACCCACTCCAGCGCGAAATCCACCTCCTCGCCCAGCAAGGCCTTGATGCGCGGGATGACCCGCCCGGGCTGCTTCTCCAGGTCGGGGTCGGCATCCCAGCCGAGCTGGAAATCGATGCGCCAGACGTTGTCGGGCTGGCGGTGCAGCAAGACCGAGTAATTGCGGTTGAACGGCGGGTCGAACCAGAACCATCGCTCGCTGGGAAACGGCGCGGTCATCTTCACGTCGGCGATCAGGAAGCGGTCGTGGAAGACGCGGCCCTTGCTTTCCAGCCCCATGGCCTGCCGCACGGGGCTGCGCGCGCCGTCGGCCACCACCACGTAGCGCGCCTGCAGCGCGTAGTTGCCGTCGGGCGTTTCCACGTCGAGCGTCACCGTGGCATCGTCCTGCGCCAGGCCGGCCACGCGATGCTTCCAGCGGATGGCCAGGTTGGGCAATTCGGCCGCGCGGTCGACCAGATAGCCTTCCACATAGTATTGCTGCAGGTTGATAAAGGCGGGCCGGGCATGCCCGGTCTCGGGCAGCAGGTCAAAGCCGTACACCAGTTCCTCGTCGAAGAAGATCTTGCCGACGTGCCAGCTCACGCCTTTTTCCACCATGCGCGCGCCGCAGCCGAGGCGGTCGAAGATGTCGAGCGTGCGCTTGGCGAAGCAGATCGCGCGCGAGCCGGTGGACAGGGTGCAATCGTCGTCCAGCACGACTACCGGCACGCCTTGCCGGGCCAGGTCGATGGCCGCGGTCAGGCCGACCGGCCCGGCGCCGACCACCACCACCGGATGCACGGAATGCGGCCCGGCGCCCGGCTGCGGCGCCTGCTGTTCGGCACAGCGCTGGTAGGCAAAGGTGCGGGCCTGGTAGTTCGTTTCCATCATGTCTCCATCGTCCAGCCTTGAACGCCGGCGCCGGCCGCTTGGGCGGCTCTGGTGGCGCGGCGGCGGCGGCGGGCCGCCGCTCTTGTGCATCTCTCGCTGCTACTCCTGCTATTCCTGCTATTCCTGCAGCGCCGCCCACATTTCCTTGTCGCGCTGGGCGGTCCAGATGCGCGGGTGCTTGATTCCGCTCGCTTCGTCGAAGGCGCGCGCCACGTCGAACGGCAGGCAATGCTCGTATATGAAAACGTGGCCGAACTGCTCGTCCATGGCGGCGCGCGTATGGGCCATGGCTGCTTTGAGGTCGAGCTTTTGCGCCACCGCCTCCTTGCCCCGCTGCAGCAGCGTGCTGACGAAATCGCGCGTGTAGTCCAGCCCGCGGCCGACCATCTCGGGCGTGGTCAGGACCGGGCCACGGCCGGGCACCAGCGCGGCCGGCTCCAGGGCACGCAGCGCCTCGAGCGTGGCGGGCCACTCCGCGAGCTGCGCGTCGCCGCAATAGCAGGCGGCATCGAATTCGACCAGGTCGCCGGAAAACAGGATCTTCTGGGAGGGAATCCACACCACGGTATCGCCCTTGGTGTGGCCCGGGCCGGGGTGCATGATCCTGACCTCGAGCTTGCCGAGGAACAGCGTCAGCTCGCGCTCGAACACCACGGTCGGCCACGTCAGGCCTGGCACCGTCTCTACGCCCGCGAACAGGCGCGGGAAGCGCTCGATCTCGGACTTCATGTCGGCCTCGCCGCGCTCCGCGATCATCTCGTAGGTGCCCCGGCTGGCGATCACGTTCTGCGCGCCCTCCTTGAAATAGGCCGAGGCGCCCAGCACGCGCACGGCGTGGTAGTGCGACAGCACCACGTGCTTGATCGGCTTGTCGGTGAGGGCCCGGATGCGCGCGATCAGGTCCTGCGCCATGGCCGGCGTGGCGGTCGTATCGACGATCAGCACGCTGTCGTCGCCAATGATCACGCCGGAATTCGGGTCGCCTTCCGCGGTGTACGCATAGGCATTCTCCGAGAGCCTGGTGAAGGTGACCTGCTTCTCCTGCAGGTCCGCCTGCGATGCAAAGGCCTTGCTCATGTCTGCTCCTCTCTTATCGTGGACCGGCCGCCTACGGACACGGCGCCGCCCTGCCCTGCATGGCAAGCCGGCGCCGCAGGGGACTGCGGCGGACGGGAATTGCGCCGGCGGCGGCCTGCCTGCCGCCTGTCATGTCATCTGCTACGCCAGACCGGACCAGACCCGACCAGGCATCACCGAAAATTACACAATACGTAATTCATTTACCTTATCGTAATCGCACAATCGAGACGTGTCAAACCGGCAGCGGCCAGGACGATGCGCGCATCACTATCGCCATTGAAGGCCGCGGAAGGGCGTAAAGGAAGGCTGGCGCAGCAAAAGGCGCCCGGCGACGCGCGTTGCAGGCGAGGCGGACGGGCCGGATCAGGAGAAAACGGGGAACTGGCGGACTGGCGGACTGGCGGACTGGCGGACTTGGCCGACTTGCGGGCAGGAATGACTGCGTCCCGGGCGCGGGCGCCGGGGCGTCAGCGAGCATATGCGCCGGATGCACGCCGGGCGGATAACCACCCGGGGCAACCACGCAGGCTCGAACAGCAGGCTGGAGGCGTGCCTGCTGCACCGGGACAGACCACGCTACCCCGGCCGCGGATCGGGCCGGGATGGCGAGAATGYTCAGGCGGGCTTGTGACCTTCGCCGGGACTCGACGCGAAGCCGCTACCGACCGGGTTGGACGGTGTCGGGCTGGCGGGAGCAGATGCTGTGGCAGGCGCCTGGCCGGCCATGGAGGCGGCCGTGACGCCGCCGTTGCGGCTGGCTATGAATGCGTTGACGTCGGCAGCGAGATGCTGGGGTGCCAGCACCACTTCCAGTCCGAGCGCCTCGCAAGCCGCGAGGAAAGTGGACATGCGGGGGTCGGCTTGACCCGATTCGGCCCGCAGGTAAGCTTCGCGGGAAATGCCGGCCTTACGGGCGACGTCTTCCTGCTTGAGCTTTCGCGCTCGGCGCAACGCCCGCAGTTGCCGGAACGGTTCGCTAGCGCCTCTTGGCACGGCTGTACTGTTCATGTCGGTCTCCAGTCACCAGTGAAAATAAAAGTGCGCGGACGTGCATTCGAGTATAGAGCACGCAAAGCGTTCCGTATGTAATCAGGGGAACACTTTGTGCAGATTTCTTGAGAGTGCTCGGACAAACCTAACTTACGCCAATCCGTAGGTCCAATAAAGCACAATCTCCTGCCTCCGTGCAAGCTTAACGGACGACTGCAGTTTAGGTTGACGAGAGTGCACACGGCCGATATTGACAAACCGACCGGTCGTGCTATTCTCGTTCCATGCAAAAAGGTCAGCTTACCCGCGCAGCCATCGTCGAACAGGCGCTCGACACCGCCTCCCAGGTGGGGTTCGACCAGTTGTCGCTCGCCACGCTGGYGGCAGACACCAGCATGTCGAAGAGCGGGCTCTACGCTCACTTCAAGTCCAAGGAAGCGCTGCAGCAAGCGGTACTCGCGCTGGCGGTGGAACGCTTCGCCGATGTCGCCGTGCGCCCCGCCCTGCGCCAGCCGCGTGGCACGCGCAGGCTGCAGGCGCTGTTCGACGGCTACCTGCTCTGGCTGGGTGGCTCGATCAACAAGGGCCGCTGCCTGTTCATGGCCCTGAGCCAGGAATACCGCGACCGGCCCGGCGCGACGCGCGACCTGGTGGTGCAGTCGCTCAAGGACTGGCACAGCGTCATTGCCCGCGCGGTCAGCGACGCCATCGAGGAAGGCGACATTTCGCCGGCGCAGGACCCGCGCCAGTTCGCCTTCGAAATGGTCGGCATCGGCATGTCCTTCCAGCAATCCTACAAATTGCTGGGCCGCGAGGACAGCGAGGTCATGGCGCGCCGCGCCTTTGATGCGCTGCTGCGGTGCGCCGAGCTGGCGCAGGCGTCGCGCAAATAGATTCGCCCCGCTTTACCCGGCACGCATGCCGGCCACATGAATAAAGGGAAAGAGGTACACGAGGCAGCCAGGCGCTGTCTTTTTCAGCACAGAAAAATAGCACGACTGGTCGGTCTTGCGGAGCGCAAACGGAAGCGCAAACCGCTGGCAGCCCGTCAGGATGGAAGTCTTCGTTGGAGATTCAGCCGTGACGCAAGCGATTAATCGTCCCACCCAAAAGCGGCATGCCGCACCGGCATTCCCCCCCGCCATGCGCTGGACGCGCCTCTATTGGCAACTCGCCGGACTCGTCCATCCTTCCGGCGCGGCACGTGCGCTGGAACGGACCTGGTTCAGCCCGCCGCGTGGCAAGGGACCGGATGCCGCCGGGCGCGAACTGCTCGGTCAGGCACGCATGGACTGGGCCCTGGTAACCGGACAGGGCGCAAGCCGGCGTGTGCGCGTGTACCGCTGGGGCAGCGAAGGACCGACCGTGCTGCTGGCGCACGGATGGGGCGGCCATGCCGCGCAATGGCAGCCACTGGTGGCACCCCTGCTG
>NZ_JBFTND010000130.1:0-20068 GCF_056397305.1 Cupriavidus sp. 05N40 | reverse complement strand
GGCGTCGGGCTCACTGGCGAAAGCCGTGGCGATGATCGTGCTGGGCCTGCTGCTGGGCCTGGTCGGCACCGACGTGAACTCGGGCGCCGCGCGCTTCTCCTTCGATGTGCCTGAACTCACCGATGGCGTCGACTTCGTCGCGCTGGCCATGGGCATGTTCGGCTTCGCGGAAATCATCGCGAACCTGGAGCAGAAGGAAAACCGCGAGACCTTCACCGACCATGTCACCAACCTGTGGCCGAGCAAGGCCGATTTCAAGCGCATGATCCCTGCCGTGCTGCGTGGCACGCTGCTGGGCTCAGCACTGGGCATCCTGCCGGGCGGCGGCGCGGCGCTGGCCTCGTTCGCGGCCTACTCGCTGGAAAAGAAGACCTCGAAGTACTCGCATGAGTTCGGCAAGGGCGCCATCGAAGGCGTGGCGGGTCCGGAATCGGCCAACAACGCCGCGGCGCAGACCTCCTTCATCCCGCTGCTGACGCTGGGCATTCCGCCCAACGCGGTGATGGCGCTGATGGTGGGCGCGATGACCATCCACAATATCCAGCCGGGCCCGCAGGTCATGACCAGCAACCCCGCGCTGTTCTGGGGGCTGATCGCCTCGATGTGGATCGGCAACCTGATGCTGATCATCCTGAACCTGCCGCTGATCGGCATCTGGGTCAAGCTGCTGCAGGTGCCCTACCGCTACCTGTTCCCGGCCATCCTGACGTTCTGCTGCATCGGCGTGTACTCGGTCAACAACCAGACCTTCGACGTCTTCACGGCGGCCGCCTTCGGCGTGGTCGGCTATCTCTTCATCAAGCTCAAGTGCGAACCGGCGCCGCTGCTGCTGGGCTTCGTGCTGGGACCGATGATGGAGGAGAATTTCCGCCGCGCGCTGCTGCTCTCGCGTGGAGCGTTCACGGTGTTCGTGACGCGGCCGCTGTCGCTGGGCCTGCTGATCGCCGCCGCCGTGCTGGTGGCCATCGTGGCGCTGCCTTCGATCAAGGCCAAGCGCGAAGAGGCCTTCCAGGAAGAGTGAGGCGCGCCTTGATGCGCGCCCGCGCGCACGCTCTGCTAGCCCGCGCTGCGCGCTTCGGCTCGGTCGTGCCCGGTCCACGTCAGGCGCCAGCCGGACGTGGCGGTCTTCGCCACCAGCCCCGCATCCTGCAGCAGCAGCAGATGGTGGCTGAGCTTGGCCGCCTCGACATTGCCGAGTGCCTTGGCAAGCTGGAGGTCGCTCATCATTGCCTGGCTATCGGAACGCAATGCCGTCAGCACCCGGTCCGCGAAAGACATGTCTCGCCGCATCTCGTCCCCCCGCAGTATCGCAGCGCAGCGCCGGTGCGCCGGCACTTTCCCCCTGCTGCCAGCATAGGCGCTAACGCGCACCCATAGTGATATTTCGCGCGGCGCGCCATGGGTGTGCCGTCGCGCAAAACAAATCGCACATTCGAGAACAAACGGCGTATGCTGCCCAGGAAAACGCCGGCACGGGAGACGACGATGTCCAGACAGATCAAGCACAAGGCGGAACTGCGCGCGATGATTCGCGCGGAGCAACTGAAGTACCCGGAATGCGCCGGCACCTGTTTCGGCGACGTGGCATGGCACGCTCCCGACACGAACGGCTGCAACTGGACCGTGTCCACCATGGAAGGCGCGAACAGCAAGGCCTGCCTGGAGAAGATCCAGGCCTTCACGAATTCCCTGCAGCAGAACTACAACGTGCCGGACGAAGGCAAGTAGCGCGGCAATGCACCGCGGGGCGACCGCCCCGCGGCCAGTCCGTACCAGCTATCCGGGGAAGCGCATGCGCGGCACGCCGGCGGCGACACGGGAGCCTACCGGGCGCAACTCGCCTTCCCATGGCTGCGCCTGCAGGTCCAGCACGTAGTCGCCTTCGCCGGCCTTGTCGTAGAGGTTGTCGCGGATTACCTGCCCGATCGCCAGGCGGCAGAGGGCTTCGGAGTTGTCGGCAACAGTGCCGGCCAGCGCGGTCTCCTCGCTGGCCTGTACGCCGAACGAGCGCCTGCCCTCGCCGACGAAACTGGTGAAGCGCACGCCGTTCGGACGGCTGGCGTCGACGAAGCTCACGGCAACGTGGTAGGCGATTCCCTTGCCCTGGCCAGGCAGAGTGCACAGGAAGTTGGACGGTAAGGCAACCTTGTTCATGGTGTATGCGCTTGCGAGGCCGCGGCACACGCGGCCGGATTGACAGGCAGACAGACCAGCGGCACGAACCACATCACCTACCGGTCCACCATGTTACCGGGGATGGCTGCGGCCCATGCGGCAGCCCTGGCCAGGTGTCAGAGCGATACCACGGATTGCCCGGGAACCGCGCCGTTGATGATGTCTTCGGCGTAGCGCAGTACCCCGCGCCGCGCCGCGCCCACGTTGTCCCACTGCGTGCTGTCGAGGCGGAACGTGAGCGCATGCCCGCCGCTGGGCTCGCCGCCCTCGCGGCAGATCACCACGGCGGCGTCAAAAGTCCGGTCTGGCCTGCGTTCTGGCCAGTTGCGCACCACCGCATGCTTATATACGAGCGGGTACAGGTCGTATCCCTTATAGCTGGCAATCGGGTTGGTATCCATGATCCGCTCCGCATTTTGATGTTTCTCACTGTACTCCTATCACCCGGGCCGCTCGCCATTTATTTGCTGCCGCGCGAGCGGCCTGCAGACGTAAAAAAACCCCGCAATGCGGGGTTTTTTCACGAAGCGACTCGGGCGATCAGATCGGCTCGATCTTGGTCGCTGCCGGGCCCTTTTGGCCAACGCCGGCTACGTAACGGACCTTCTGGCCTTCTTGCAGGGACTTGAAGCCGCTGCCTTGAATTTCCGAGAAGTGAGCGAACAGGTCGTTGCCGCCTGCGTCCGGGGTGATGAAGCCGAAGCCCTTGGAATCATTGAACCACTTGACGGTACCGGTTTCCATGCTGGATATCCTTTAAACCTTAAAAGTTCTGAATGAGCCTGATGCTCACCAGGCACGACGATCAAGGAAGGAACATGGAGCAATTGAATCGCCGCTTGGAGGGGACGATCCATAACATCGGAGTAACCGCTTGAAAGACCTGCATCAGCGTTTATACAGGGACGCACCCACGATGTCAACGATGCGATAGAAAAAGTATGCCGGGGACCGCGCTCTGGTCACCCCGGCCGCGGTCCGGATGCGCTCAGTCGTCGTAGCCGTCCAGCCCGACGCGGTATAGGGTGGCCCCGACTTTCTCGAGCAATGCGCGCGCGGCATCGGAAAACGGTTCGCTGGCCAGCAGCGCGGCCAGCCCTGCCACGGCGTCGTCGACCGACAACTCGACCGTTTCATCAGTGGCAATGCGTTCGAAAGTGCTGATTACTACGGTCGGGTCCATCCGGATTCTCCTGCAAGAAATGCGTTTCGCCGCCCCGGYGRCATGCCGGGGCCAGCAATCAGCGCGAATGGTAGCACCACCACGGCGCGCCCCGGCAGGCACGCAAGCGGATTGCGCGCGGCTGCCTGCCCCGCCCCACATGCTCCCCGCGGCAGCGGGCCTCACCGGGCCTCACCGGGTCTCGCCACGCTCCTGCTTCGGCGGCAGCGCGCGCAGGCGCCGGTTGACCTCCAGCAACGTGTCGCAATCGTCACCGCCGTCTGCGGYGCGCTTGCGGATATAGGCGGTGATGCCCAGCAGCGGACGCTTGCGCTCGCCGCAGGCGGCCCTGGCGTGCGCACAAGCCACTTCGGTTTCCTTGTCGAGACTGTCTCGCACGATGCTCAGCAGGTCGCCGCAGTTCGCCGGCTGGACCGGCTGGACCGGCTGGACCGGCTGGACCGGCTGAGCCGGCAGGGCCGCGGGAGGCGCCGGGGCTGCGCCAGGCTGGCTTGCGTCTTCGGCGTCCGCCGCACGCACGCCGGTGGCAAGTACGGCAACCGCCACGCACAGCAGGTGACCGACATATCGGCCCCGCCTCGACAAGGCATCTGGCGCGAATCGTTTGAAATTTCTACAAAACTTATCCGGCATGGGGCTGGAAAAAAATACAAGGAAAACGAGACCGGCGTGCGGTGCCAGCGCCGCGGCGGGACGCCGGCGTGCCATACACGGCGGCCGGCGGCGGCGTACGATGCCAATGCAGGAATCGTTCCCTGCGCCTGTCGTTCCCTCCGCCTCGCCCGCCGGCGGCGGGCACGCTTCCTGCCGGCGCATACCGATAGCCGCTCCTATCCCTGGTCCGTCCTCCTTTTGCAGCGGGGTGCGCAAGATGCCGAGCCAACTGGACAAGTACCGCCAGAAGCGCGATTTCACCGTCACCAGCGAGCCCAGGGGGCGCGCCTCGCGCAAGCACGCCGCCGGGCTGTCCTTCGTGATCCAGAAGCACGCCGCCAGGCGCCTGCACTACGACTTGCGCCTGGAACTGGACGGCACCCTCAAGAGCTGGGCGGTGCCGAAGGGGCCGAGCCTCGATCCCGCCGACAAGCGCATGGCGGTACAGGTGGAGGACCACCCGCTCGACTACGGTTCGTTCGAGGGCGTCATCGCGCCGGGGCAATATGGCGCAGGTACCGTCATCGTGTGGGACCGCGGCACCTGGGAGCCGGTTGGCGATCCGCTGGCGGGATATCGCGATGGCAAGCTCAAGTTCGCGCTGCAGGGCGAGAAGCTGCACGGGCACTGGACCCTGGTACGCATGCACGGCCGGGACCAGGACACCGCCAGGCCGGCCTGGCTGCTTATTAAGGAGCGCGACGAAGAAGCACGCGCGGCGTCGGCCTTCGACGTCGTGGCGGCGATGCCCGACAGCGTCTTGTCCGGCAAGAAGGCGGCGGCGAAGCCCGCGGCAAGAGCCGCGGCGAAAGGCACGCGGAAAACCGCTCAGGCGCCCGCCGCCGACGATATGCCTGCCGGCGCGAAGGCCGCCGGCCTGCCGCTCATGCTGGCGCCGCAGCTTGCCTCGCTGGTCGAACAGGCGCCGCCGGCGCACCAGGACTGGCTGTACGAGGTCAAGTTCGACGGCTACCGCCTGCTTGCGCGCGTCGACGGCAAGGACGTGCGCCTGTTCACGCGCAATGGCAACGACTGGACCTCGCGCCTGCGCAGCCTGGCCCGCGCCGTGGCCGCGCTCGGCCTGCACTCGGGCTGGCTCGACGGCGAGATCGTGATCGCCGACAAGCAAGGCAGGACGGATTTCCAGGCCTTGCAGAACGCCTTCGAAAGCGCGCAGGTGGAAGATGTCCAGTACTACGTCTTCGACCTGCCGTACTGCAACGGCTTCGACCTGCGCAAGGTGCCGCTGGCCGCTCGCCGCGACATGCTGCGGCACGCGCTCGCGGCAGGCACGTCGAGCCGCCTGCGCTTCAGCGAAAGCTTCGACGCCGGGCCCGCCGAGCTGCTGCGTGCGGTCTGCAAGCTCCGCTTCGAGGGCGTGATCGGCAAGCGCGCAGACGCGCCCTACGTATCCGCGCGCTCGCCCACGTGGATCAAGCTCAAATGCACCCGCCGCCAGGAGTTCGTGGTGGTCGGCTATACCGACCCTGCCGGCTCGCGCCAGGGTATCGGCGCCCTGCTGCTTGGCGTGCATGACGAGCGCGGCCGCCTGCGCTACGCCGGCAAGGTCGGCACCGGCTTCGACACACAGACGCTGGCTTCGCTGCAGCGCAAGCTCGAACCACTGCGCCAGGATGCCTCGCCGATGGACAGCATGCAGGACACGCCGCCGGGCAGGATGCAGGCGCACTGGGTCAAGCCCAGGCTGGTGGCCGAGATCGCGTTCGGCAACTGGACCCGGGAGGGGCGCGTGCGGCATGCGGTTTTCCACGGCCTGCGCTCCGACAAGCCGGCCTCGGCCATCTCGGTGGAACGTGCAACGGACACCAGAGAGGACCACGCGATGGCTGCCACGCCGGCGCGCAAGCCCGGAACGACGCGCAGCAGCAAGGACGCCGGCAAGGCCAGGAACATGGAGATGGAGACAGATTCGAAGACGGACTCGGAGACGGACTCGGAGACGCACGCCGGGAGGACCCCGAAGAAAAGCGCGACGAAGGCTGCAGCCAGGACCGCCAGCGCTGCCACCGCAGGCGCCGGTGCCGGCGTGCGGGTGAGCCATGCCGATCGCGTCATCGACCCCGCCACCGGCCTGACCAAGGGCCACCTCGTGGCGTACTACGAAGCCATCGCGCCGCTTCTGCTGCCGCACCTGCGCGGCCGGCCGGTGGCGCTGGTGCGCGGGCCCGCGGGCATCGGCGGCGAGCTCTTTTTCCAGAAGCACGGCGACAGCTTGCGCATGCCGGGCATCAACACGCTCGATCCCGCGCTCTGGCCCACCCACCCGCCGCTGCTCGAGATCGCGTCAGAAGCCGGCATCGTGGCCGCGGCGCAGTTCAACGTGATCGAGCTCCATACGTGGAACGCGAACAAGCGCGCGATCGGCAAGCCGGACCGCGTGATCTTCGACCTGGACCCCGGCGAAGGCGTGCCGTTCGGCCATGTACGCGAGGGCGCCGCCATGATGAAAGCGGTGCTCGACGAACTGGGCCTGTCCGCGTTTCTCAAGACCAGCGGCGGCAAGGGCCTGCACGTGGTGCTGCCGATCGCCGCGCGGCTCGACTGGGAGACCGTGAAGGACTTCTCGCATCAGCTCGTGCTGCACATGACGGCGACCGTGCCGCAGCGCTTCGTCGCCAGGAGCGGGCCGCGCAACCGCGTCGGCAAGATCTTCATCGATTACCTGCGCAACGGCTTCGGCGCCACCACGGTCGCAGCCTACTCGGCGCGGGCGCGGCCGGGACTCGGCGTTTCGGTTCCGTTGGCGTGGGACGAGCTCGACGAAATCACCTCGGGCGCGCAATGGAATATCGCCAGTCTCCACGAGCGGATCGGCGCGCAGCGCGCCGACCCGTGGGCCGCCTATGCCAGATCACGGCAGACGCTGACCAGGGCCATCAGGCTGCTGGCGGCGTGAGCGGCCCGCGCGCTCACTGTCAGGCAGCAGCATCGCGCAGCGCGGCAAGGCACCGAGGCACCAAAGACGGCGATCAGCGGCTCGCCGGCAGCGCCGCCAGCCCGTCTAGCAGCGCCTTGTGGAAGGCTTGCGGGTCCTGCATCTGCGGCGCATGCCCCAGCTCGGGGAACTCCACCAGCCTGGCGTTGGGCAGCGTGGCGGCAGTCAGCTTGCCCAGCTCGGCATAGTTGCCCACCTTGGCGCGGACCTCGGGCGCCGCCGCATCCTTGGCGATCGCAGTGGTGTCCTTGTCGCCGATCAGCAGCAGGGTCGGCGTCTTCAGCGCGCCCAGCTCATAGACCACCRGCTGCGTGAAGATCATGTCGTAGATCAGCGCGGAATTCCATGCCACCTGCTGCTTGCCCGGGCCGCGGTTCATGCCGGCCAGCATCTGCACCCAGGGCTCGTAGTCCTGGCGCCAGGTGCCCACGTAGTAGGTCGCCTGCTCATAGCTGCGGATCTTGTCGGCATTGGTGGCCAGTTCGCGCGCATACCACTGGTCGACCGACAGCGAAGGCACGCCCTTGGCCTTCCAGTCTTCCAGGCCGATCGGATTGACCAGCGCGAGTTGCGTGGTCTGCTGCGGATACATCAGCGCGTAGCGCATCGCCAGCATGCCGCCGGTGGAATGGCCGATCACCACCGCCTGGTCGACCCCGATCGACTCGAGCAAGGCGTGCGTGTTGCGCGCCAGTTGCTGGAACGTGTACTGGTAGCGCGCCGGCTTGCTGGACTTGCAGAAGCCGATCTGGTCCGGCGCCACCACGCGGTATCCCGCCGCGCTCAGCGCCTTGATGCTGCCCTCCCAGGTCGCGGCGCAGAAGTTCTTGCCGTGCAGCAGCACCGCGGTGCGTCCGTTGGGCCGGGCCGGCTTGATGTCCATGTAGGCCATGTGCATGGCCTCCCCCTGCGAGGTGAAGCTGAACTGCTGGACCGGGGCGGGATAGTCGAAGCCCTGCAGCTCGGGGCCGTAGGCCGGGCCGTCGTCGGCGGCCAGCACGGCCGCCGGAGCGGCAACGCACGCAGCGGCGAGCAGGGTAAGGCGGAAGTGGCGGTGCAAACGCATGACAGGGGATCCCGACGAAAGAAGATGAATCGAACAAGCGCGGACGCCCACGCGGGCGGGCCAGTTCCGGACCCGGGCATCGTAGCGGAAAGCCGCGGCATCTGCCGCGCGCCGCTCAGCCCTTCGTCGCGCCCGGGCCGAAGATATGGACGAGGTTGCCCTCGGGATCGCGCAGCATGGTCGAGCGCAACTGCGCCGAGATCTGCTGGTCCGCCCAGACGAACTCCACGTCGTAGAACTTGAGCATGATGTTTTCCTGGAGGATGGGCGAGACGATCCACGGCCAAGGCGGAATTGCCTGGCCGGCTCGCGTCCGGGCCGGGCGGACGCGGGTTTTCCTGCGGTCAGGCGCGTGCTGGCGGCGAAGTGAAGTCCAGCACCGGGCCGGCGGGCACCACGCCGCTCGGATTGATCGAGAGATGACTCTCGTAGTAGTGCCGCTTGATGTGCTCGATATTCACGGTCGGCGCGACGCCGGGCAGCTGGTAGATATCGCGCGTGTAGGCCGACAGGTTCGGGTAGTCCGCGATACGGCGCAGGTTGCACTTGAAGTGCCCCACATAGACCGCGTCGAAGCGCACCAGCGTGGTGAACAGGCGGATGTCGGCCTCGGTGAGCTGGTCGCCCATGAGGAAGCGGCGGTCCGCGAGGCGGGCTTCGAGCCAGTCGAGCGTGTCGAACAACGGCGCCACGGCCTCTTCGTATGCTTGCTGCGTGGTGGCGAAGCCGGACTTGTAGACGCCGTTGTTGACGGTGTCGTAGACCCGGGCGTTGACTTCGTCGATGCCGGCGCGCAGCGCCGCCGGGTAGTAGTCGCCGGCACGTGCGCCGATGCCGTCGAACGCCGTGTTGAACATGCGGATGATCTCGGAGGACTCATTGCTGACAATGGTTCCCTGCCGCTTGTCCCACAGCACCGGCACGGTGACGCGGCCCGTGTGGCCCGGGTCGGCGGCGGTATAGACCTCATGCAGCAGGCGCGCGTCGTTGACGCTGTCCGGCACCACGCCCGGGCCCGGCGCGAAGGTCCAGCCCTCGTTGCGCATCAGCCAGTGCACCGTGGAGACGCTGACCATGTCTTCCAGCCCCTTGAGCGCACGCAGGATCAGCGTGCGGTGCGCCCACGGGCAGGCCAGGCTCACGTACAGATGATAGCGGCCGGCTTCCGCCTTGAAGCCGCCGCGGCCGCTGGGGCCCGCGGCGCCGTCGGCCGTCACCCAGTTGCGGAAGGCGGCGTCCTTGCGGACGAAGCGGCCGCCCGTGGATTTGGTGTCGTACCAGCGGTCTTCCCACTTGCCGTTGACGAGCAGTCCCATGTCTTACTCCTTCGGTGCGGCGCCGCGCACAGGCATCGCCGCGTTGTTGCCTTGTTGCATTATTGCGCTGACGAGGCTTGATTCCCTGCCTGTGCGTTGATGAAGTCGACGATGGCCGGAATGGTCTGGCCGGGCGCCTCTTCCATCAGCCAGTGGCCAGAGCCCTTGACGATCACGCCCTGCACATTGGTGGCCACCAGCCGCGCCTGGTCGATCAGGAAATTGCCCGAGGCCTTCTCGCCGGCCAGCACCAGCATGGGCATTGGCAGCGGTCGCCGGGCGAGTTCGGCGAAGTCCTTCGCATCCTGCGGGAAGGCACGGAAGAACTCGAAGCCGGCGCGCATCCGGCCAGGACGCGCGAAGGCGGCGGCATAGCGCTGGCGGTCGGCTTCCGACATCGCACGCGCCGGATCGGCCGCGAAATCGTTCCAGAAATGTTCGAAGTAGATACGCTCGCGGCCTTGCACCAGCTTCTCGGGCGTGTCGCCGTAGAAGTTGAAGTGCCATTTGTCGCGCAGCAGCCAGACCTTCTGCCAGTCGCCCACGCCGGGCAGGAAGGCATCCATCAGCGTCACGCTCTCGACTTCGCCGGGGTATTGCGCAGCATAGGCGTAGGCCACCATCAGGCCGATATCGTGGCCGATGACATTGACCTTGCGGTAGCCGAGCGCCTGCACCAGGGCATGGATATCCTGCGCCAGCGCCTTCTTCTCATAGCCCGCCGGCGTGATGCCGGACGCGCCCGCGCCGCGCAGGTCGGGCGCGATGACGACGCGCTTGCCGGCCAGCCGCGACATCAGCGGCAGCCACATATGACTGGTCTCCGCGTAGCCGTGCAGCAGTATCACCGGCGTGCCGTCGCCGCTGCCGGCCTGCATGTAGTGCAGCGAAACGCCGTTGGCGGTGACGTCATGCTGCCGGATGGCGGCGGAGGCGGCGGAGGTGTCGCCGGCGCCCTGGGCGGCGTGCGCCTGGGTGGCGAGCGGCGCCAGCGTGGCGAGGGCAAACGCGGCGGCGCCGGCATATCGCGCCAGGCGGTGGAACAGGGCCATGATTTTTCTCCGCGGTACGGTGCCTTGGCCGGAACTCGTTTCCTGGCCGACGGCGCACTAGACAAAGGGTTTCAGGGAAAGACAGTGCATCAATGTGAGGGGAATATTGCACCCCCGCCGCGCTTTTGCCGTACGATTTCCCCGATGAACTCGTTCGACGGAGTTGAACATGTTGTCGGAAGATGAACTGGCCCTGCTCGAGGCCATCCGCGCCAGCGGCAGCCTCTCGCGCGCGGCCGCGCGCCTGGGCAAGGCACCCTCCACGGTCTCGCATGCCGCGCGGCAGCTGGAGGGCCGCTTCGACGCGCTGCTGTTCGACCGCCGGCGCTACCGCCTGCAGCTGACCCCCGCTGGACATTTGCTGGCCGACGAGGCGGCGCGGCTGATGCAGGATGTGTCGCGCATGACGCAGCGCGTGCGGCAGGTCGCCAGCGGCTGGGAAGACCGCCTGTGGATCGTCACCGACGAGGTCATGGAGTTCGAATCGCTGATGCCGGTGATCCGCGGCTTCGACGCCCTCAAGTCGGGCGTGGCGATCCGCCTGACGCACGAAGTGCTGAGCGGCACCTGGGAAGCCCTGCGCGATGGCCGCGCCGATGTGATCGTGGGCGCAACCAACGAGCCGCCCGCCATTCCCGGCCTGCGCTGGTTCGAGCTGGGCGTGGTGGAATGGGTGTTCGCCGTCGCGCCGCGCCACCCGCTGGCCAGCGTGGCAGGCCCGCTCACGCGCGATCTGGTTTCCGCGCACCGCGCGGTGGTGGTGGCGGATTCATCGCGCGCCTCGGCCGGGCGCGCCTACGGGCTGGTTGGCGGACAGGCTTCGCTGGCCGTGCCGAGCATGCGCGCCAAGATCCTGGCGCAGCGCGAGGGGCTTGGCGTGGGCTGGCTGCCGCGCCACCGGGTGGCGTCGCTGCTCAAGCGCGGTGAACTGGTCGAGAAGCGCACCGCCGATCCGCGCGAGCCGAATACGCTCTATGTGGCCTGGCGCGGCGACCACGAAGGCCGCGCGCTGCAATGGTGGCTCGACCAGTTCCGCCAGCCGCGGCTGGCCAGGCGCCTGGTGCAAGGCATCGACATGTTCGCCTGATGGCCGCGCGGCTGCCGTCGCCTGCTTGAAACTGGCCTGGACAGCGCTTAAATTGGGAGGCGGGCGTGCCACCCGCGCCCCCGGGAGGCTTACCGATGGAGACCGATGTGCTATTGAATGCGGAAGGTTCCGTACTGGTCCTGGTGGACCTGCAGGCGCGGCTGATGCCGGCGATCCACCAGGCCGAGCGCGTGGTCAGGGAAAGCGTGCGGCTCGCCAGCATCGCGCGCATCCTTGGCGTGCCCGTGATCGGCACCGAGCAAAGTCCGGCGAGCCTCGGCGAGAATCTCCCCGAGATCCGGCAGCTATGCGACCGGACCATCGCCAAGGACCATTTCGATGCCTGCGAAGGCGGCCTGGTCGAGGCCCTGCCCGCCGGGCGCAAGACGCTGGTAGTGGCAGGCTGCGAAGCCCATGTGTGCGTGCTGCAGACTGCCATGGGCCTGCTGCGGCACGGCTACGACGTCAACCTTGTGATCGACGCAAGCGGCTCGCGCCAGCAAGCCAGCCACCGTGCCGCCGTCGAACGCCTGCGCGAGGCAGGCGCGAGTGCCGTGACGGTGGAGATGGTGGGCTTCGAATGGTTGCGCACCAGCCGGCATCCGCGCTTCCGCGACGTGCTGGCGCTGATCAAGTAGGGCCCGATCGTCACCCGGGCGGCCCGGYTGGCTGCACAACCCTGGCGGCCCCGCCGGCACCGCTGAGCGGCCGCGGTCGCGGGTGTGCGGCCGCGCCGGCTCAAGGCGATATTCTTCTGTCCCATGCCCCTGGTCTTCCCTTACCAGGGCGACCCCGCCCCGCGCGCCTTCAGCAGTTTTCCCTCGAAGTGGGCGACCAGGAAATCCAGGAACGCCCGCACCTTGGCGGACAGGTTCAGCCGCTCGGGAAAGACCGCGAAGATATCCGCCGGCGGCAGTGCGTAGTCTTCGAGCAGCAAGACCAGGCGTCCGCTGCGCAGGTATTTGGCAAGGTCCCATTCGGCGCGCTGCAGGATGCCCTGGCCGTCCAGGCCCCAGGTGAGCGTCACTTCGCCGTCATTGCTGCTCAGCGCGCCTCGCACCTTGACGCTTTCGGTCTTCTTGCCCCTGGTGAAGCGCCAGATGCCATAGGCCGATTCGTTCTGCCGCAGCACGATGCACTGGTGCTGCGACAGATCCTGCGGCGTGGCAGGAATGCCGTGCGCCTTCAGGTACGAGGGCGCGGCACAGACGAGCCGGCGGTTGTCGGCAATCTTGCGCGCCATCAGGCGGGTATCCGGGATCTCGCCGAAGCGGATCCCCACGTCGAAACCTTCGTCCCCCAGGTTCATGGGCCTGTCCGTGAGATGAAGCTGGACTTCCATCTGCCGGTGCTGCTTGACGAAGGCCGAGATGGCGGGAGCGATATAGGTCCGTCCGAAGCCCAGCGGTGCATTGACGCGCAATGTCCCGCGCGGCGATACATGGCTGCTGGAGATCAGCTGGTCGAGGTCTTCGATCTCGGCCAGCAGCCGGCGCGCGTGCTCGAGATAAACCTCGCCTTCCGCCGTCAGGCCGATGCGCCTCGTCGTGCGGTTCAAGAGGCGCACGCCAAGCCGGCTCTCCAGCTGGGCCAGCCGTTTGCTGACCGCCGCCGGCGTGACATCCTGCTCGCGAGCCGCCGCCGAGAGGCTCCCGGCCTTGACCAGGCCGGCGAAGAAGGCAAGTTCGGAAGGCTGGCCCATTTTCAACCTCAAGTTAATATTAGTTTGAATTCCAGTTCATTTTACTCCTCCAGTTTTCACCGATAGTTAGGTCACGCAAGGCAACGACACCATGCCGGTTGAAAGGCCTTCGCAGTGTGAAACCAACGAGAGGAGCATCGCCATGCGCGAATACAAGATTGCAGCCATCCCCGGTGATGGCATCGGCCCGGAAGTCATCTCTGCCGGCCTGCAGGTGCTGGATGCCCTGGCGGCCCAGGACGGCGGCTTCAAGCTGAGCGTAGAGCATTTCCCCTGGAGCTCGGACTACTACCTGGAGCAGGGCCACTACATCCCCGAGGGCGGGCTGGAGCGCCTGAAACAGTTCGACGCGATTTTCTTCGGCGCCGTCGGTGCGCTCAACGTGCCCGACCACGTATCGCTGTGGGGCCTGCGGCTACCGATCGCGCAGGGCTTCGACCAGTACGCCAACGTGCGCCCGGCGCGCGTGCTGCCGGGCGTCAAGAGCCCGCTGGCCAACGGCAAGGACATTGACTGGGTCATCATCCGCGAGAACTCGGAGGGCGAGTACGCGGGCAACGGCGGCCGTACCCACCGCGGCCTGCCGATCGAAACCGGCACGGAAACGGCCGTGTTCACCCGCGCCGGCGTCGAGCGCATCCACCGCTTTGCCTTCGAGCTGGCGCGCAAGCGTCCTCGCAAGCACCTGACCCTGGTGACCAAGTCGAACGCGCAGCGCTTCGGCATGGTGATGTGGGACGAGATCTTCTACGAAGTCGCCAAGGACTATCCGGACGTCAAGACCGACCGCGAACTGGTCGACGCCGTCACCACGCGCATGGTGCTCAAGCCCCATACGCTCGACGTGGTGGTTGCCACCAACCTGCACGCCGACATTCTCTCCGACCTGGCCGCCGCCTTGTCCGGCAGCCTGGGTATCGCCCCGACCGCCAACCTGAATCCGGAGCGCGTGTTCCCGTCGATGTTCGAACCCATCCACGGTTCGGCCTTCGACATCACCGGCAAGGGGGTGGCCAATCCCATCGCCACCTTCTGGACCGCCGCCATGATGCTGGAGCACCTCGGCGAGAAGGCCGCGGCCGACCGGCTGATGGCCGCCATCGAGCAGATCACGGCGGATGGCGTGTTCACGCCCGACCTGGGCGGCAATGCCACCACTGCGTCGGTCACCGATGCGGTCTGCAAGGTGCTGGCAAGCCAGGTCAGGCAAGCAGCCTGAGCCATACGGCAGGACGAAGGCAAGGCGCGGTTCGCCGCGCAGCCCCCGAGGCAGGCGGGACAGCACCGGTACAGGTGCCCCGCACCGGGCCGGCCCGCGATGGGCCGGCAAAGATACCAAGACAGGAGACAAGCATGCAATCCGCCATCCGGACTGCGGTGACCGCGTTCGCACTCGCGCTCGCCGCCGGCACCGCGCTCGCGCAGACCTATCCCACCAAGCCGATCCGCCTCGTGGTGCCGTTCCCGCCGGGCGGCACCACCGACGTGCTTGCCCGCGCCGTGGGCCAGCGGCTTACCCAGGCACTCGGCCAGCCCGTGGTCATCGAGAACCGCCCGGGCGCCGGCGCCACCATCGGCGCGGACGCCGTCGCCAAGTCGCCGGCGGATGGCTACACGCTGCTGATGGGCGCGGTACACCACACCATCGCGCCCAACGTCTACAAAAAGCTCTCCTACGATTTCCAGAAAGACCTGACCCCGATCTCGGTGGTGGCCATCGTGCCCAACGTGCTGGTGGTCAGCCCGGGGTTTCCCGCCAGGAACGTGCAGGAACTGGTGGCCTATGCCAAGGCAAACCCGGGCAAGCTCACCTATGCCTCGAATGGCAACGGCACGGCCCACCACCTGATCGGCGAGCAATTCAAGGCGCAGACCGGCACCAGCATCGTCCACGTTCCGTACAAGGGCAGCGCGCCGGCCATCACCGACCTGATGGGCGGGCAGGTTTCGATGATGTTCGACACGATGTCTTCGGCCTTGCCCTACATCAAGGCGGGCAAGCTCAAGCCGCTGGCCGTTGCCACGGCCAGGCGCTCATCGGCGCTGCCGGATGTGCCCACGCTGGCCGAAGCCGGCCTGCCCGGCTTCGACATCGCCTCCTGGTTCGGCATCCTGGCGCCCGCCGGCACGCCGCCCGAGATCGTCAACCGCCTCAGCGCGGAGATCATCAAGGCGCTGGCCCGTCCCGATGTCAGGCAGCAGCTCGCAGCCATCGGCGCCGAGCCGGTGGGCAACACCCCGCCCCAGATGACGGCGCAGATCAGGGAAGAAGTCACCCGCTTCGGCAAGCTCGTCAAGGACGCGCAGGTAAGCATGGATTGAGCGGCAATCACGGCCACCGCCGAGACGGTGGCCGCATCCGGTTGACAAAGGCAAAACTGGCGTCTGCAGCAAGTGCGTCGCCGCAGGAGACATCATGAAAAGGCGACTCATTGGCTCACTGTATGTCCAGGTGCTGATCGCGGTGGCGACAGGCATCCTGCTCGGCGTCTTCCTGCCGCAGGTCGGCAGCGAGCTCAAGCCGCTCGGCGACATCTTCATCCGTCTGATCAAGRTGGTGTTCGCGCCGATCATCTTTGCCACCGTCGTGCTTGGCATCGCCAAGATGGAAAGCATGAAGGACCTCGGCCGCGTGGGCTGGCGTGCCATGCTGTACTTCGAGGTGCTGTCCACGTTTGCGCTGCTGCTCGGCGTCATTGTCGTCAACGTGGTGCAGCCGGGGCACGGCATGAATGTCGATCCCGCGACGCTCGATACCAAGAGCATTGCCGCCTATACCGCGCAGGTGAAGCACGAAGGCGTGATGGACTTCCTGCTCAACCTGGTGCCCCTGAGCATCGCCGACGCGCTGGCCAAGAACGACATTCTGCAGATCCTGGTGTTCTCGGTCTTCATGGGCGTGGCACTGGCGCACCTGGGCGAGCGCGGCAAGCCGTTCGTGGCAGCGCTGGATTCGTTCGCCAATGCCATGTTCGCAGTGGTTGGCATGATCATGCGCTTCGCGCCGGTTGCCGCGTTCGGCGCCATGTCGTTCACGGTGGGCAAATACGGCTTCGGCTCCATCGCGTCGCTCGGCAAGCTGGTGGCCACCATGTATGGCACCTGCGCGCTGTTCGTGCTGGTGGTGCTGGGCACCATCTGCCGCGCCTGCGGCTTCAGCCTGCTCAAGTTCCTGAAGTACATCAAGGACGAGATCCTCACCGTGCTGGGCACCAGTTCGTCGGAGTCGGTGATTCCCCAGTTGATGCGCAAGCTCGAGAACGCAGGCGTCTCGAAGCCGGTCGTCGGCCTGGTGGTGCCTGCCGGCCTTACCTTCAATCCCGACGGCCAATGCATCTACTACACCATGGCTGCCATCTTCATCGCCCAGGCAACCAATACACCGCTGACCCTGACAGACCAGTTCGTGGTGCTGGGCGTGCTGCTGCTGACCTCGAAGGGCTCTGCCGGCATCACCGGCTCGGGCTTCATCACCCTGGCGGCAACGCTCGCTTCGCTGGGCAAGATCCCGGTGGCCGGCATGGTGCTGCTGCTTGGCGTGGACCGCTTCATGTCCGAGGCACGGGCCATCACCAACACCATCGGCAACGCCGTCGCCACCATGGCAATCGCCAAGTGGGTGGGGGCGCTCGACGAGGATCGCGTCAGGCGCGTGCTCGACGGCGAGGTCGACCCCGAGAACCTCGAACAGCTCTATGAGGACGAGGTCGCGCAAGTGCTGCCCGAGCGGCCCTTGCAGCCGGGCTTTGCCGCCGGCGCACGCAAGAGCGCCTAGTCTTCGCCCTCTGCGCAACGGCAGCACAACGGCAGCACAACGGCAGCGCAAGAGCAGCACAACTACATGAGAAACAGGTAGCTCATCGTGACCTCTCCCACCATCGAAAATCCCCGCGCATTTCTCGAGTCGCTGTTTCGGGCAGCCGTGTCCGCGGCGGATCCGCGCGACTGCCTGGCGCGCGCGCTGCCCGAGCCACCGGCCGGCCGCACCCTGGTGGTCGGTGCCGGCAAGGCTGCCGCGAGCATGGCGCATGCGCTGGAGCAGGCCTGGCCGGGCCCGCTGAGCGGGCTGGTCGTGACACGCTACGGCCATGCCGTGCCCACCTCGCGCATCGAGGTCGTGGAGGCGGCGCATCCCGTGCCCGATGCCGCCGGCGAGCGCGCGGCGGCACGCATGCTGGAACTGGTCGCGGGACTGTGCGCCGACGACCTGGTCATCTGCCTGATCTCGGGCGGCGGCTCATCGCTGCTCAGCCTGCCGCCGCCCGGCATGAGCCTGGCGGACAAGCGCGCGGTCAGCCAGGCGCTGCTGGCCAGCGGCGCCACCATCTCCGAGATGAATTGCGTGCGCCGGCACCTCTCCGCCATCAAGGGCGGCCGGCTGGCGGCGGCGTGCCATCCGGCGCGCGTGGTCACGTTGCTGATCTCGGACGTGCCTGGCGACGATCCCGTGAATATCGCCTCCGGCCCCACCGTTGGCGACGCCACCACCTGCCAGGATGCGCTGGAGATCGTGCAGCGCTACCGCATTGCGTTGCCGGCGGGTGCGCAACGGCTGCTGGTGTCCGGTGCCGGAGAATCCATCAAGCCGGGCGATGCGCGCCTGGCACGCAGCGCGGTGCGCACCATCGCCACGCCCGCGAGATCCCTGGCGGCCGCCGCGCGGGCCGCGCAGGCAGCCGGCATCCAGCCCTATGTGCTGGGCGACCGCATCGAAGGCGAGGCGGCCGATGTCGGCAAGGTGATGGCCGGCATCGCCTTCCAGGCCGCGCACGGCACGCCCCCGTTCGAGCTTCCCTGCGTGCTGCTGTCTGGCGGCGAGACCACCGTCACGGTCAAGGGCAGTGGCCGCGGCGGGCGCAATGTGGAGTTCCTGCTGTCCCTGGCGATTGCGCTCGACGGTCACGCCGGCGTGCATGCGCTGGCCGCCGATACCGACGGCGTGGATGGCATCGAGGAAATCGCCGGGGCCTACGCCGATCCCACCACGCTCGCGCGGGCCTGGGCCAGCGGCATGGCGCCGCGCGCCTATCTTGCCAACAACGACGGACACACCCTCTTCGGGTCCCTGGGCGACGCCATCGTCACGGGCCCCACGCTTACCAACGTCAACGACTTCCGTGCCCTGCTGATCTGCGCAGCGGCCGGGAAAGGATGCTAGATCATGCGCCGTACCCGCAATGCCAAGATTGTCGCCACCATCGGCCCCGCGAGCAGCGATGCCGCCACGCTGCGCCGCCTGTTCCAGGCCGGTGCCGATGTGTTCCGGCTGAACTTCAGCCACGGCACGCACGCCGACCACAAGGCGAGGCTCGCGCTGATCCGCGACCTTGAGACGGAGCTGGGCCGGCCGATCGGCGTGCTGCTCGACCTGCAGGGCCCGAAGCTGCGCGTGGGGCAATTCGGCGATGGCCCGGTGACGCTGGTGGCGGGTCAGTCGTTCCGGCTCGACATGGACCGGGACCGTCCCGGCGACGCCACCCGCGTGGCCCTGCCGCATCCCGAGATCTTCGCCGCGCTGCAGGCCGACACCGACCTCCTGCTCGACGACGGCAAGCTGCGCCTGCGCGTCAAGGCCTTTGGCCCCGATTTCGCGCAGACCGAGGTGATCGACGGCGGCCTGCTATCCGATCGCAAGGGCGTCAACGTGCCCGGCGTGGTGCTGCCGCTGTCGGCGCTGACGGCCAAGGACAGGGAAGACCTGGACTACGGGCTGTCGCTGGGCGTGGACTGGATCGCCTTGTCCTTCGTCCAGCGCGCGGAGGATATCCGCGAGATCAAGCAGATCGTCGGGGGACGCGCCGGCATCGTCGCCAAGCTGGAGAAGCCCGCTGCCATCGCCGAGCTGCAGGCGATCGTGGCCGAGACCGATGCGGTGATGGTGGCGCGCGGCGATCTCGGCGTGGAACTGCCCGCCGAGCAGGTGCCGGCGATCCAGAAGCGCATCGTGCAGGCTTGYCGCCGCGCCGGCAAGCCCGTCATCGTGGCCACGCAGATGCTGGAGTCGATGGTGAGCTCGCCGGTGCCCACCCGCGCCGAGGCCTCCGATGTGGCAACCGCCATCTACGACGGCGCCGACGCGGTGATGCTGTCCGCCGAATCGGCCTCAGGCAGGTATCCGGTGGAAGCCGTGCAGATGATGAACAGCATCATCGTGCAGACCGAGGCCGACCCCTACTACCGGGAGTTCATGGAGGCCTCGCAGACGCCGCCGACGCCGGATATCGCCAATGCCATCGGCAGCGCCATGCGGCGCGTGGCGGGGCTCCTGCACGTGGCCACCACCGTGGCGTACACCAGTTCGGGATACTCCGCGATGCGCATGTCGCGCGAGCGGCCCGAAGCGCCCATCATCGGCATGACGCCGAGCCTGCATGCCGCGCGCGCCATGGCGCTGGTGTGGGGCGTGCATGCGGTGGTGATCCACGAGGTGGAGAGCGTCACGGAGATGACCACCTATGCGTGCGACACCGCGGAGCAGGAGGGCTTTGCAAAGCCCGGTCAGGTGATCGTGATCTCGGCCGGCATGCCGTTCGGCACGCCCGGCACCACCAACCTGCTGCGCATCGCCACGGTCGGCCAGCCCGCCGCCTGACTGGCACCGTCAACGACTTCACTGAAACAAGGGCGACACCATGACTGCTATTCGTTCGATCCGCGGCTTCGAGGTTCTCGACTCCCGCGGCAACCCCACCGTGGCCGCAGAGGTCACGCTGTCCGACGGCGCTTGCGGCTACGCCGCCTCCCCTTCCGGCGCATCCACCGGCAGCCGCGAAGCGCTGGAGCTGCGCGACAATGACCCGGCCCGCTACGGCGGCAAGGGCGTGCTGCGCGCCGTGGCGCACGTCAACCACGAACTGAGCGCCATGCTGGTCGGGTG
>NZ_JBFTND010000129.1:0-34571 GCF_056397305.1 Cupriavidus sp. 05N40 | reverse complement strand
CCGATCTCCAGCTCGGCCAGGCGGTTGCGCAGTTGCTGGCGCAGCGGCAGGAAACCCTGCGGCGTGCCGCTGACCAGGAAATGGCTGCCCGGCTGGCGGCCCAGCCCGCGCAGCGCGCTGGCGATCAGCTCGCCGTCGAGCCAGTCGTTGGGCAGGAAGCCCATGCCGGGCGATTTGTGGGGCTCGCTCGAGTGGAACATGCTGCGCAGCAGCCAGGTCACGTCGATATTGCGCGACCCGGTGGCCACCGGCGCCACGGCTGGCGCCTGCGGGGTGCGCTCGCGCACGTAGAAACCCGAGCCGCGGCGCGATTCCAGGTAGCCCAGCGCCACCAGCCGCTCGTAGGCCTCCACCACGGTGAAGCGGGAGATGCCCTTTTCCTGCGCCAGCTGGCGGATCGAGGGCATGCGCATGCCGGCGCGGAAGATGCGCTCGTCGATGCGCAGCCGGGCCCACTCCGTGAGCTGCTCGACCAGCGTCATCTGCGCCGACGGCACCGGGCTGGGCATGCGTTCGGTCGGCGGCGCCACCAGGCGCAGGGCGCGCGCCGGCTCGGCCGCAACCGCGCCGGCAACGCCGCCTGCCTTATCCTTGAGGCCGGGCGCGGCCAGATCCTCGCTGTTCATATCCTGCTCCCGCCACTGTACTGTGAATGATCTGCATAACTGTATAGGTACTGTACCGACAACCTTGTCTACCATCAACACACAATGCCGCTAGCTCTCGACCATCTCGTGATCGCCGCCCCCACGCTTGACGCGGGCGCGCGGCATGTCGCCGATCTGCTGGGCGTGCCGGTGCAGCCAGGCGGCGCGCATCCCGGCATGGGCACGCACAACCGCCTGCTCAGGCTGTCGGGCAGCGTCTACCTGGAAGTCATCGCCATCGACCCCGAGGCTCCGCCTCCCGGCCGGCCGCGCTGGTTTGGACTGGATTCCGAGGCGGTGCAGGCCCGCCTGCGCAACGGGCCCTTCCTGCTGCACTGGGCGGCCCGGGTGGAGCGCCCGACCGATCTGTCGTTGTGGCAGTCGCAATATCCCGCGCGTATCGCGCCGGCGATTCCGATGACCCGCGGCGACCTGCGCTGGCGCATCACCGTGCCGGAGGACGGCAGCCTGCCGTCCTGGCCGGCCGGCGATGACGGCCCGGCCGTGGCCGGAGACGGCGTGCTGCCCACCCTGATCCAGTGGGACGTGCCGACCCACCCGTGCGCGCGGCTGCCCGACCAGGGCCTGGCGCTGCGCGCGCTGCGCGGACGGCATCCGCAGGCAGCGCGGCTCGGGCCGGCCATGCAATGGCTCGGCGGCGGGCTGCTCGCGCTGGAAAGCGCGGACATGGCCGAGCTGAGCGCGGAGATAGAGACGCCGGACGGCGTACGCACGCTGCGCTGACGCGCCGCGCCGCGCCGCAGCCGGCGAAGGCGGCAAGCAGGACCGCATTCACGACAAGAACGACAAGAACGACAAGAACAGTAACCGCAGGAGACTTCAGCAATGTCCGCCACCCGCAAGCGCTTCGACGACGACGCCTATCTTGGCAGCTGCACGGCCACCGTGGTCGCAGTGCATGCCGACGGCATCGAACTCGACCAGACCGTGTGCTACGCCCGCAGCGGCGGCCAGGCGGGGGATACCGGCACGCTCAGGCTGGCCAACGGCGCCACCATCGCCCTGCTCGAGACGATCCATGCGCCGGACCGCAGCCATATCCTGCATGTGCCGGCCCCGGGCGCCGCGCTGCCCGCGCCGGGCGACATCGTCGCCGTCGCCATCGACTGGGAGCGCCGCCACCGCCTGATGCGCCTGCACACCTGCCTGCACCTGCTGGGCTCGCTGATCCCGGTGCCGGTGACCGGCTGCGGCATCTCGCCGGATTCGGCGCGCATCGACTTCGACCTGCCCGAATCCACGCTCGACAAGAGCGTGCTCACCGAGCAGCTCAACGCCCTCATCACGGCCGACAGCCAGGTCCGCGTCGAGCGCATCACGCCCGAGGAACTGGCGGCGCAGCCCGAGCTGGTGCGCACCGTGGGCGCGGCGCCGCCGGCCGGCAGCGGCGCCATCCGCATCATCGAGATCCCCGGCGTGGACCGCCAGCCCTGCGGCGGCACCCATGTGGCCGCCACCGGCGAGATCGGCGCGGTGGTGGTGACCAAGATCGAAAAGAAAAGCCGCACCAACCGCCGCGTGGTGGTGCAGTTCGCGGCATGACGGGCGCGCTCGCAGGCCCGGCCTTGCTGACCGGGCTGTCCATGGCGCAGTTCGCCGCGCTGCTCACGCTGCTGGCGGTGGGCGCCTTCACGCCCGGCCCCAACACCACCATCGCCGCCGTCACCGGCGCCAACTTCGGCCTGCGCGCCACGCTGCCGCATTGCGTGGGCGTGGCCTTCGGCTTTGCCAGCATCGTGGCCCTGTGCGCCACCGGCGTTGGCGCGCTGGTGCTGGCGAGCCCCGCGCTGGGGCTGCTGGTGCACGCGGCCGGCGTGCTGTACCTGCTGTGGCTGGCACTGCGTCTTGCGCGCAGCACCGTGCTGAGCGACAAGCAGGTGCTGCGGCCGCTTTCCGTGTGGCAGTCGGTGATCCTGCAGTACGCCAATATCAAGGCGTGGATGCTGGCGCTGGCCACCGCCGCCTCGTACATGGCCGGCGCGCAGTCGCCGCTGCAGCGCGTGCTGCTGATGTGCGCGGTGTTCGGCGTGTTCGGCTTTCTCAGCAACGGTCTCTACGGCGCGATCGGCGCCAGCCTGCGGCACTGGCTGCAGGTGGGTAACCGCATCCGCTGGTTCAACCGCGCGATGGGCCTGTCGCTGGCCCTGACCGCCCTGTGGATCGCGCTGTCCGGCGGCCCCGCTTCTCACTGACGCACAACCATGGCTGCCAACCCTTCTTCCCTGCCACGCCTCGACGCAACCGCGCAGGCCACCCACGGCGGCGGCATGCTGCTGGGCCTGGTCGGCGTGGTCATATTCAGCCAGACCCTGCCCTTCACCCGCATGGCGGTGGCGGAGCTGGACGCTACCTTCGTGGCGCTGGGGCGCGCCGTGGTGGCAACCCTGCCGGCGCTGGCACTGCTGTGGCAGCGCGGCGCCTTCGCCGCCGCGCGCCGCCCGCGCGGCAACCAGTGGTGGCGCCTGGGGGTGACGGCGCTGGGCGTGGTGGTCGGTTTCCCGCTGTTTTCCTCGCTCGCCATGCGCGAAGTGCCGGCCGGGCATGGCGCCATCATCACCGGCCTGCTGCCGCTGGCTACCGCGGTGTTTGCCGCCTGGTTCGGCCGCGAGCGTCCCTCGCCGGCGTTCTGGCTGGCGGCGGCGGCCGGCAGCGCGCTGGTGGTCGCCTTTGCCTTGTGGCAGGGTGCCGGCGGGCTGCAGCACGCGGACTGGCTGCTGTTCGCCGCCATGGTGCTGGGCGCGCTGGGCTATGCCGAAGGCGGCAAGCTGTCGCGCGAGCTGGGCGGGCTGGAAACCATCAGCTGGGCGCTGGCGGTGGCGTTGCCATTGCTGCTGCCGGTGGTGGCCTGGCTGGCGCTGACGCATGCCGGCCAGATCGCCGCCGCCTCGCCGCGCGCCTGGCTCGGCGTGGGCTATGTGTCGGTGTTCTCGATGTTCATCGGCTTCCTGTTCTGGTACGCCGGCCTCGCAAAAGGCGGCGTCGCCCGCGTGGGCCAGATACAATTGCTGCAGCCGTTCCTCACGCTGGCGGGCGGCGCCCTGTTGCTGGCCGAGCCGCTCGACGCCGTCACCCTCGCTTTCGCGGTGGCGGTGATCGGCGTGGTGGCCCTGGGCCGCCGCACCGCCGTGCGCAGCGCCCCCGCGGGCACCGCGCCCGCCGTCGAAGAACCCCACCCCATCCCTACGGGACGACCCCACTGACAGGAGACCCTATGTCCGTCTACGACACCCTTGCCCGCCTTGGCATCGAACTGCCCACCGCCGGCGCCCCCGCCGCGGCCTATGTGATGGCCGCCCAGACCGGCAACACCGTGTTCCTTTCGGGGCACATCGCACGCAAGGACGGCAAGCCTTGGGCAGGCAAGCTCGGCAAGGACCTCGCCACCGAAGACGGCAAGGCCGCCGCGCGCGCCATTGCCGTGGACCTGCTGGCCACGCTGCATGGCCACCTCGGCGGCGACCTGAACCGCGTCACCCGCATCGTCAAGGTGATGAGCCTGGTCAACTCCACCCCGGAATTCACCGAGCAGCACCTGGTGACCAACGGCGCCTCGGAATTCCTCGTGGAAGTCTTCGGCGACGCCGGCAAGCATGCCCGCAGCGCCTTCGGCGTGGCGCAGATCCCGCTGGGCGCGTGCGTCGAGATCGAGATGATCGTCGAAGTCAAGTAAGCGCCGCGGCCATCCGTGGCCGCATGCAGAACCCGCGCAGCCGGCCCGCCGGCTGCAAGGCAGAACAGAACAGAACGGAACGACAGGATTCACGCCCCGCCCCATGCGTATCGACAACCTGCCCTTCGGCACCACCGACTGGTCCGGGATCGCCCCGACCCGCCACCCCGGCGATTCCGGGGAAGCCCTCTGGCGCACCCGCCAGTTCGGCGATATCCGGGTTCGCATGGTGGAGTATTCTGCCGGTTACCTCGCCGATCACTGGTGCACCAAGGGCCACATCCTGTTTGTACTGGAAGGCGAGCTGCATACCGAGCTGGAAGACGGCCGGCAGTTCGTGCTCCGCGCTGGCACGAGCTACCAGGTTGCCGACCATGCCGAGCCGCACCGTTCGTCCACGCCGACCGGCGCGCGGCTTTTTATCGTTGACTGAGTCGAGAGCGCTCGACTCCCATACCAAGAGACCATCATGAACTGGGCCATCTCCCGCCGGGCACAACAGCTGACCAGCTCGGCCATCCGCGAAATCCTGAAAGTCACCGAGCGTCCGGAAGTCATTTCCTTCGCCGGCGGCCTGCCCTCGCCGGCCACGTTCCCGGTAGCGGCCATGGAACAGGCGGYAGCCCGGATCTTCGCCGACAACCCGCAGGCCGCGCTGCAGTACGCCGCCACCGAAGGCTACATGCCGCTGCGCGAGTTCATCGCCAGGCGTCACAACGTGGGCGTGGAACGCGTGCTGATCACCACCGGCTCCCAGCAGGCGCTGGACCTGATCGCCAAGGTGATGATCGACCCGGGCAGCCCGGTGCTGGTGGAGACGCCCAGCTACCTCGGCGCGCTGCAGGCGTTTTCGCTGTTCGAGCCGGAATTCGTCTCGGTGCCGGGCGACGACAAGAGCCTGCTGCCCGAAGCGCTCACGCCCGAGCTGACCGCCGGCGCGCGCTTCCTGTACGCCCTGCCCAACTTCCAGAATCCCACCGGCCGCCGCATGCCGCTGGAGCGCCGCCAGGCGCTGGTGGCGCGCGCGCGCGAACTGGGCGTGCTGCTGGTCGAGGACGATCCCTACGGCGAGCTGAGCTACCGCGGCGACCAGCTGCCGAGCCTGCTGTCGATGAACCCGGACGGCGTGATCTACATGGGCTCGTTCTCCAAGATCCTCGCGCCCGGCCTGCGCCTGGGCTACGTGATCGCCCCGCCCGACCTGCACTTCAAGCTGTGCCAGGCCAAGCAGGCCTCGGACCTGCACACGCCCAGCTTCACGCAGCGCCTGGCCTACGAGGTGGTGCGCGACGGCCTGCTGGACACCCACATCCCCACCATCCGCACGCTGTATGCCGCGCAATGCCAGRCCATGCTGGATTCGCTCGCGCGCCACATGCCCGAAGGCGTGACCTGGAACGCGCCGGAAGGCGGCATGTTCATCTGGATGGAGCTGCCCGAAGGGCTGGACAGCATGGAGATCCTGCAGGAGGCGGTCAGGCGCAACGTGGCCTACGTGCCGGGCGCGCCGTTCTACGCCAGCAATCCGCGCCGCAATGCGCTGCGCCTGGCCTTCGTCACGGTGGCGCCGGAGCGTATCGAGCAGGGCGTGGCCATCCTCGGCACGCTGTTCCGCGAAGCCATCGCCAAGCACGCGCCGCAGGCCAAGGCAGCCTGAGCCGGCTGAGCTGGCTGGCCGGCCGGGTCGCCCCGGCGGGCCACACCATGCAACACGGCTACATCTCCTGGCCGATACCTGGGCGGCGGGCTTCATGGCAAGATAACGGCCATCACCCGTTCGTCCGGGCCGGTCCGCGGCCCCCGCCAGAAGGAGGAGGTGTTCGTGCTGCGTATCTGGGGTCGACTCTCATCGATCAACGTGCAGAAAGTGGTCTGGTGCGCGCGCGAGCTGCATCTGGACCATGAGCGCATCGACATCGGCATCCGCGAGGGCGACCTCGACACCGAGGCCTACGTGCGGCTCAACCCGAACCGGCAGATCCCGGTGATCGAGGATTTCCGCGGCACCGACCTGGGCGGCGAGCCCTTCGTGCTGTGGGAGTCCAATGCCATCGTGCGCTACCTGTGCGCGCATGACGGCGACGACTCGCTGTGGCCCGGCAACGTCAAGGCGCGCGCCCTGGCCGACCGCTGGATGGACTGGCAGACCAATGCCTTCAGTCCCGCCATGGTAGACGCCTTCCGCCAGCTCGTGCGGGTGCCGGCCGGGCAACGCGACCAGGCCCTGGTCGCCCGCTCCCTCGAACGCACCGAACCGCTCGCGGCCCGTCTCGACGAAGCCCTGGCCGACCGCGAATTCATCTGCGGCGACCGCTTCACCATGGCCGATATCCCGCTGGCCTGCTCGGCGCACCGCTGGCTTGGCATGCCGGCGCCGCGCCAGCCGCGCCCTCACCTCGAACGCTGGGTGGCCGCCATGCGCGCCCGGCCCGCCGCGGCGGGCATCCTCGTCCTGCCGCTGGCCTGAGGTGAGGCCGGCCCGGCTTATTTGCCGTGGCGCCCGCCCGATACCGCGGCGAGCACGCCCAGTCCGATCAGCGCCCCGCCCGTCACATAGCGGCCAACGGCATTTGCGCCGCGAGCGCGCGCCAGCAGCGGCAGCACCGCCGCCGCGGCCAGCACGTAGCAGCAATCGGTGAAGGACGCGACCAGCACGAAGATGCCGCCCAGCGCCATGCTCTGCTGCAGCGCGGGCGCGGCCGGGTCCATGAACTGCGGCAGGAAAGCGGCAAAGAACAGGGTCGTCTTCGGGTTGAGCATGGCCACCACCATGCCGTCGCGGAACACCTTGCCGAGGCTGGCCGCCGGTGCCTGCCCGGCGGCGTCATCCGCCGGGCGCGCGCGCAGGGCCCGCACGCCAAGGTAGACGAGATAGGCCGCGCCTGCGTACTTGACCACGGCAAAYGCGAGCGCCGACACCGCGAACAGTGCCGCCAGCCCCAGCGCCGCCGCCAGCGCATTGACCAGGTTGCCCAGCGCCACGGCGGCCACGGAGGCCAGGCCGCTGCGCCGGCCTTGCGACAGGGTGCGCGTGACGATGTAGATCACCGCGGGCCCTGGCGTCAGCGCCAGCACCAGGCTGGCCAGGAGGAAGGCGGCGAACAACGCGCCGCCGGGAATGGCATGGTGCATGACAAAGCTCCTTCGGGATCGCGGGGGAATTGCGCCGCGCGGGACGAGCGTGCGAACGATCCGGGCATTCTGCCACCGGCCAGCCGTGGCGGGCATACATTTGCGGAACGGCACGTTTGGAGTRATCTGCCCTAGGTGCGGGTGTGCGCCAGCCTGCCCCCAGGCGAACCCTGATCCCTGAATCCGGCTCATGATGCTGGTGATCCGATTTAGGGCGGCGCGGCAGGAACCCATCCCTAAAATCCGAAGTTTGTCCGTTGCGCGCCCCGCAAGGACGCCAGGGCAAAAGCCAGAAGAGCCGAGAAATGGCAGGCCGGAGTAAAAGAAGAGAAAACCTGCCGCCCAACCCGAGGAGGATTCAATCGTGTGGAGTCAAATCTATGACCCGCTAGGCAGCATGGCGTTGTCCACGCTGGCTGCCGGGGTTCCCGTGGCCGTGCTGCTGGCGGCACTTGCCTTCTTTCATCTGCAGGCTCACCTGGCCGCCGGGCTGGCATTGGTGATTGGCGTGGTCATCGCCTCCGCCGTGTTCGGCATGCCGGCAGCCATGGCCGGCAAGGCGGCCGGACTCGGCATCGTCTCCGGCCTGTTCCCGATCGGCTGGATCGTTCTCAACATCATCTTCCTGCACCGGCTGACCACACTCAACGGGTCGTTCAAGGTGTTGCAGAACTCGATCTCCGGCATCACCGAAGACCGGCGCCTGCAACTGCTGCTGGTGGCCTTTAGCTTCGGGGCCTTCTTCGAAGGCGCGGCCGGCTTCGGCACGCCGGTGGCCGTGACCGGTGCCATCCTGATCGGCCTGGGCTTCTCGCCGCTGGCCGCATCAGGCCTGGCGCTGATCGCCAATACCGCGCCGGTGGCATTCGGCGCACTGGGCGCGCCGCTGATCGGCCTGGCTTCGGTCACCGGCCTGGACCTGCTGCACCTCTCGGCCATGGTCGGCCGCCAGTTGCCCTTCTTCTCGGTGCTGGTGCCGTTCTGGCTGATCYGGGCCTTCGCGGGATTCCGCGGCATGCTGGCGATCTGGCCCGCCATCCTGGTGGCCGGCGTCACCTTTGCCATTCCCCAGTTCCTGGTATCGAACTTCCATGGCCCGTGGCTGGTGGACGTGATCGCCGCGCTGATCTCGATGGCCTCGCTGACGCTCTTCCTGAAGGTCTGGAAGCCCAGGGAAATCTGGACCTCCACGCGGATCCTGGGCCGCCATGACGACTCCAAGGTCGACGACCCCGAAGCCGTGGCCGCGGAAGCGCGCGCCAGCGCCGCCTCCGTCGGCATCTCGGTGGTCAAGGCCTGGATGCCGTGGGTGATCCTGACCGTGTTCGTCTTCGTCTGGGGCATCCCGGAGTTCAAGAAGCTGATGGACGGCATCTGGCAATGGCGCTTCCCCATCCCCGGCCTCGACAAAGCCGTGCTCAAGGTACCTCCGGTGGTACCCAAGCCCACCGCCGAAGGCGCGGTGTTCGCCTTCAACGTGCTGTCGATGGCGGGCACCGGCATCCTGGCCTCGGCCTTGCTGGGCGGCCTGCTGATGGGCTACTCGGTGCCGCGCCTGTTCAAGGAGTACTGGGAAACCATCAAGCTGGTGAAGTATTCGCTGCTGACCATCTGCGCGATGTTCGGCATCGGCTACCTGACGCGCTATTCGGGCCTCGATGCCACCATGGGCCTGGCCTTCGCGCACACCGGCGTGCTCTACCCGCTGTTCGGCACCTTGCTGGGCTGGCTGGGCGTGGCGCTGACCGGGTCGGACACCGCGTCCAACGTCCTGTTCGGCGGCCTGCAGAAAACCACCGCGGAGCAGCTCGGCCTGTCGCCGGTCCTGATGGCCGCGGCCAACAGCTCAGGCGGCGTGATGGGCAAGATGATCGACGCGCAGTCCATCGTGGTGGCGTCCACCGCCACCAAGTGGTACGGGCACGAGGGCGAGATCCTGCGCTATGTGTTCTTCCACTCGATCTCGCTGGCGATCCTCGTCGGCCTGTTCATTACGCTGCAAGCGTATGTGCACCCGTTCACGCAGATGGTGATCCACTAGCGCGGCGCGGCATCCGGTTCGCTGCTGCAAAGGCAAAACCCCCGCTGTCGAAGGCGGGGGTTTTTGCTTTGGCGCGCGGTTCGGGGTCACGGGCCATCAGCCCGCCATCAACCTGTATGCCAGCCGCGCCGCTGCCCGCGCGCCGCAGGCATCGCGGTCATACAGCGGATTGAACTCCGCCAGATCCGCCACGCGCAGCTTGCCGCTGGCACGCGCGCATGCCACCACCGCCTCCACCACCGGCAGCGGTACGCCATACGCCGCGGGCGCCGACACCGCCGGCATCACCGCTGCGGGCAGCACGTCGAGATCGATGGTGAGGTAGACGTGGTCCACCGCGTCGATGCGTGCCTGCAGTTCGGCCAGCCGCGCATCGAGGTGCCGCTCCTGCATCTGCACGTCTTCGACGTAGTGCACGCCGAGCGCGTCAGCATGCGCGAACAGCGCGGCGGTATTGCCGAGACGGCTCACGCCGAGGCAGCTGTATTCGAAGCGCTGGCCGCGCGTGCGGCAAGCTTCGGCGATCTGGTCGAACGGCGTGCCCGAGCTGCCGGGACGGCCCGTGCGCAGGTCGAAATGCGCATCGAGGTTGATCACCAGCACGCGGCCGTTGTCGCCGCGCGCGTCGAGATGCGCGCGCAGGCCTTGCCACGTGCCCCAGGCAATCTCGTGGCCGCCGCCGAGCACCAGCGCGAAGGCGCCCTGCGCGAGTTCCGTGGCCACGGCCTGGGCCAGCGCCTGCTGCGCGGATTCGAGGTCGCCGTCGCTGCAGACGATATCGCCCGCATCATGGAACGCGGCGAGGCCGTGCGCCGGGATGCCGGCCAGCGCGCGGCGTATTTCGCGCGGGCCGCCGGCGGCGCCTGGCCGGCCCTGGTTGCGCAGCACGCCGGCGTCGCAGCAAAAGCCCAGCAACGCCGGCGCGCCGGCCACGCGCGCGCTGCCGCCGGTGCGCACCACATTGAACAGCCGCCGCGTGTCGCCACGCTCGTTGCCATCGGTGCGGCCGCGCCAGACAGCGCCGCCGCCTGCCGCCCCCGCCGCGTCCTGCGCCGGGCTCACCGAAGCCATCGGGTCCATCTCGCTCATGACTGCCTGCTCACTTCAGGCGCCGGCCCAGCGTTTCGGGCACCATCGCCAGGCCGATCAGCGAGACCAGGCCGCAGCCGATCACGTAGAAGGCCGGCGCATTGGGATTGGCCGTGAGATGGATCAGCTCGGTCGAGAAGAACTGCGCGAAGCCGCCGAAGATGGCGATGGCAATGCAATACGCAATCGACAGGCCGGTGGCGCGCAAGCGCTGCGGCAGCACTTCGCTGACCAGCACCATCGAGGCAGGCGAAGTCATCGACATCGGCACCGACAGGCAACCCACCACGATCAGCAGGCGTGTCAGGCTGGGCTCGGCATTGATCAGCACGAAGGCGGGATAGATCATCACCAGCAGGGCCACGCGCGACCACAGCACCACCGGGCGGCGGCCGAAGCGGTCGGCGAGCCAGCCCGCGAACGGCGACAGCACCACCTGCACGCCGGCCGCCACGCAGGCCGCCCAGATGCCCAGCGACAGCGGCATGTGCAGTTGCGAGACCGCGTAGTTGCTGAGGTAGTAGACGACGATATAGGTCGACGAAGCCACGCCGATCATCAGCAGCACGCTGGCCACCAGCGCGCGGCGATGCTCGCGCAGCAACTGCATGGACGAGCCGCGCTCCGATGCATTGGCCGCGGGCGCGGTCTCCTCCAGCCGGCGGCGGATCACCAGGCCCACCGGAATCACCAGGATGCCGATGGCGAAGGCCACGCGCCAGCCCCAGGCCTGCAGGTCGGCAGGATCGAGCACATTGCTCAGCAGCAGGCCGACCAGCGCGCCGAGCAGCGCCGCCAGGCCCTGGCTGAACGGCTGCCAGCTGGTGTAGAAGCCGCGCGAGCGATCGTCGGCGTATTCCAGCAGCAGCGCCGTGGAGGCCCCCATCTCGCCGCCGATGGCAAAGCCCTGCACCAGCCGCGCAAGCAGGATCAGCACCGGCGCCAGGATGCCGATCTGGGCATAGGTGGGCGTCACCACGAAGATCACCGCGCTCAGGCCCATCAGCCAGAGCGTCAGTGCCACCGCCGGCTTGCGCCCCACGCGGTCGGCGTACATGCCGATCACCAGGCCGCCCAGCGGGCGCATCAGGAAGCCCACCCCAAAGGTGGCGAAAGACAGCAGCAACTGGCCGGTGGCGTCGGCCACGGGGAAATACAGGCGGCCGATCAGCGTGGCGAAGAAGCTGTAGACCACGAAGTCGTAGAACTCCAGGCCGTTGCCGATGGTGATGGCGGCAATGGACTTGAACCTGGACAGCGGCGCGGGCGCGGCGCCGCTCAGGGCAGGCGCGACGGGGGCGGTGGTGTCGAAAGACATGATCAGTATCCCTGGCGAAGGGTTGGGGGCGGCCTGCGCGCCATCATGGCGATCCGCGCAGGCGAGGGGGAATGCTCGGCAGCCCGCTCAGCGGCCCAGCATCGGCAGGTTCAGCCCTTGTTCGCGGGCGCAGTCGATGGCGATCTCGTAGCCGGCGTCGGCATGGCGCATCACGCCGGTGGCCGGATCGTTGTGCAGCACGCGGGCGATGCGGGCCGCGGCTTCATCGGTGCCGTCGCACACGATCACCACGCCGGAATGCTGCGAGAAGCCCATGCCCACGCCGCCGCCATGGTGCAGCGAGACCCAGGTGGCGCCGCTGGCCGTGTTGAGCAGCGCGTTGAGCAGCGGCCAGTCGGACACGGCGTCGGAGCCGTCGCGCATGCTTTCGGTTTCGCGGTTGGGGCTGGCCACCGAGCCGGAATCCAGGTGGTCGCGGCCGATCACCACCGGCGCCGACAGTTCGCCGCTGCGCACCATCTCGTTGAAGGCCAGGCCGAGCTTGGCGCGCAGGCCCAGGCCAACCCAGCAGATGCGCGCCGGCAGGCCCTGGAAGCTGATGCGCTCGCGCGCCATGTCGAGCCAGCGGTGCAGGTGGGCGTCGTCGGGGATCAGCTCCTTGACCTTGGCGTCGGTCTTGTAGATGTCCTGCGGGTCGCCCGACAGCGCGGCCCAGCGGAACGGGCCCACGCCGCGGCAGAACAGGGGACGGATGTACGCAGGCACGAAGCCGGGGAAGTCGAAGGCGTTCTCGACGCCTTCTTCCTTGGCCATCTGGCGGATGTTGTTGCCGTAGTCGAAGGTGGGCACGCCCATCTTCTGGAAGTCCAGCATGGCCTGCACGTGCAGGGCCATCGACTGCTTGGCGGCCTTGACCACGGCGGCCGGGTCGGTCTGCGCGCGGTCGCGGTACTGGCCCCAGGTCCAGCCTGCCGGCAGGTAGCCGTTGAGCGGGTCGTGGGCGCTGGTCTGGTCGGTGACCATGTCCGGGCGCACGCCGCGGCGCACCAGTTCCGGCAGCACTTCGGCGGCGTTGGCGCACAGCGCGATGGAGACGGCACGGCCTTCGGCGGTGTATTTGGCGATGCGGGCCAGCGCGTCGTCGAGATCGCTGGCCTGCTCATCCACGTAGCGCGTGCGCAGGCGGAAATCGATGCTGGCCTGCTGGCATTCGATGTTCAGCGAGCAGGCGCCGGCCAGCGTGGCGGCCAGCGGCTGCGCGCCACCCATGCCGCCCAGGCCGGCGGTCAGCACCCAGCGGCCCTTGAGGCTGCCGTCGTAGTGCTGGCGGCCGGCTTCGACGAAGGTCTCGTAGGTACCCTGCACGATGCCCTGGCTGCCGATGTAGATCCAGCTGCCGGCGGTCATCTGGCCGTACATGGCAAGGCCTTTGGCGTCGAGTTCGTTGAAGTGTTCCCAGTTGGCCCAGTGCGGCACCAGGTTGGAGTTGGCGATCAGCACGCGCGGGGCGTTGCTGTGCGTCTTGAACACGCCCACCGGCTTGCCCGACTGCACCAGCAGGGTTTCATCGTCGTTCAGGGTCTTCAGCGTGGCCACGATCTTGTCGTAGCACTCCCAGTTGCGCGCGGCGCGGCCGATGCCGCCGTACACCACCAGTTCCTTGGGGTTCTCCGCCACTTCCGGGTCGAGATTGTTCATCAGCATGCGCAGCGGCGCTTCGGTCTGCCAGCTCTTGGCGTTCAGCTGGCTGCCGCGCGGGGCGCGGATCTCTACATCGCGGAAGCGGAAGTTGTCGCTCACGGGGGACTCCTTGGTGATGGCGCTGGGATGGCGCCTGAATGTCGCGGGAATGAGGCCTGCACATGCCGCTGTGTGGCTGTGCTGTGCGTGTATAGTGTTGTATAGACAAGCATAGATGTATTGGTGATTTCCCGGATATCGTCCATCGCGAATGGCGGAAGCGGCCAATATGGCCAGAAAGCGGCGCTTGCAGCGCACCTGGTACGAAGGACCTGGCGCGCCGGAGCGTCCGGGATCCGGCCACGAGTGCAGGGGACGGCTTCCGGCGCGCGCACCCGATCTGGGTATCATGGCAGTCCGTGGTGCCGGGTCAGTGCCGGGTCGGCGCCGGAGCGGCCCCGAGACCCCAGGAGACCCATGCTGCTGCGCTTGCTGGAACGAATGATCGACCCGTTTCGCAGCCTGCCCGACACCGAGCCGCCCGGGCAGATCTGGCGCTTCTATGCCTACTACCTGCGCGAGGTGTGGCCGGTCTTTGTGTTCCTGCTGGCGGTCGGGCTGGCGGGCGCGCTGATCGAGGTCGCGCTGTTCGGTTTCCTCGGCCGGCTGGTGGATCTCGCGCAAGCCACGCCGGGCCCGGAGTTCTTCCGGCGCCATGCCGGCGAACTGGCCTGGATGGCCGTGGTGGCGCTGCTGCTGCGCCCGCTCTTCAACGGCCTGCACGACATCCTGGTGCACCAGGTCATCAATCCCAGCCTGGGCAATCTCGTACGCTGGCAGAACCACCGCTACGTGCTCAAGCAGAGCATGTGGTTCTTCCAGAACGACTTCGCCGGGCGCATCGCCCAGCGCATCATGCAGACCGGCTTCTCGCTGCGCGACTCCGCCGTGCAGGCGGTGGATGCGATCTGGCACGTGCTGATCTACGCCGCCAGTTCGCTCTACCTGTTCGCGCAGGCCGACTGGCGGCTGATGCTGCCGCTGCTGCTATGGATCTGCTGCTACACGGCGGCCATGCTGTACTTCACGCCGCGCGTGAAGGCGCGCTCGGTGGCCGCCACCGGCGCGCGCTCGCGGCTGATGGGGCGCATCGTCGACGGCTACACCAATATCACCACGCTCAAGCTGTTCGCCCACACGCGCCTGGAAGAAGACTACGCGCGCGAGGCCATGGCCGACCTCACCGACAAGGCACGCCGCTCGGGCCGCATGGTGAGCGCCATGGATTTCACCGTCACCGCGCTCAACGGCGCACTGATCGCCGGCACCACCGGGCTGGCCCTGTGGCTATGGAGCGACGGCCGCATCAGCGTGGGCGCGATCGCGCTCTCGGCCGGGCTGGTGATCCGCATCGTCAATATGTCGGGCTGGATCATGTGGGTGATCAACGGCATCTTCGAGAATGTCGGCCAGGTGCAGGACGGCATGCAGACCATCTCGGTGCCGCGCAAGGTGACCGACCGGGAGGGCGCGCCGCCGCTGCGCGTGACGCGCGGCGAGGTACGCTTCGAGGACGTGGGATTCCACTATGGCAAGGGCGCTGGCGTGATCGACAAGATCGACCTCACAGTGCGCCCTGGCGAGAAGATCGGCCTGGTCGGCCCGTCCGGCGCGGGCAAGTCCACGCTGGTCAACCTGCTGCTGCGGCTGTACGACGTCGAGCAGGGCCGCATCCTGATCGACGGCCAGGACATTGCCGCGGTCACGCAGGAGAGCCTGCGCGCGCAGATCGGCATGGTGACGCAGGACACCTCGCTGCTGCACCGCTCGATCCGCGACAACCTGCGCTACGGCCGCCCCGATGCCACCGAGGCGGAACTGATGGCCGCCGCCGCGGACGCCCACGCCGCCGGCTTCATCCCGCAACTGCGCGACGCCCACGGCGCCACCGGGCTCGACGCCCAGGTCGGCGAGCGCGGCGTCAAGCTCTCCGGCGGGCAGCGCCAGCGCATCGCGGTGGCGCGCGTGCTGCTCAAGGACGCGCCGATCCTGATCCTCGACGAAGCCACCTCGGCGCTCGATTCCGAAGTAGAAGCCGCCATCCAGGAGAACCTGGAAACGCTGATGCGGGGCAAGACCGTGATCGCCATCGCGCACCGGCTCTCCACCATCGCGCGCATGGACCGCCTGGTGGTGCTGGACAACGGGCGCATCGCGGAGAGCGGCACGCACGCCGAGCTGCTGGCGCACGGCGGCCTCTACGCGCGGCTGTGGGCGCACCAGACCGGCGGCTTCGTCGGCGTGGAATAGCACGCGCGGCAGACAGCGTTCGTGCGCCGCGTTCAGCGCATCCGCCGTGCGCCGCACCGGCGCATGGCCGCGGCCGCGGCGCCGCGCGCTAGACGAGGCCCAGCAAGCCGGCCCCCGCCCCCAGCGCCACCAGCATCAGCGGGTGCACGCGCGTCTTGAGCATCAGCACGATGGTGACCAGCGTCACCGCCACCGCGGTCCAGCGGTGATCCACGCTCGCGGCCAGGATCCAGCCGGTGGAAAACAGCAGGCCGATGGTGAGCGTGGCAAGCCCGCGCCGGATCAGCCCCGGCCAGCGCGCATGCGGCGAGCGCCCGGCGAAATACTCGAAGCCGAGCGCGATCACGCTCGACGGGCCGCAGATGCCGATCATGCCGACGATGGCCCCGGCCAGCCCCGCCACCTGCCAGCCGAACAGCGCGACGAACAGGATGTTCGGCCCCGGCGCGGCTTGCGAGATCGCATACATGGCGGAGAACTGCGTATCGGTCATCCAGCCGTTGGACTCCACCAGGAAGCGGTGCATGTCCGGGATGGTGGAGCTGGCGCCGCCGATGGCCAGGAAGGACAGCAGCAGGAAATGGGTGAGCAGGCTGCTGAGCACATTGGGCGGGTTCATTGGCGCGGCTCCTCGCCCGGGGCAGGGTCGACGCCGCCATCGCCCGGGGGCACCGGCGGCAGCTCGATCGCCGCCGGCGGCAGGGCCGCCTGCGCCGCCGCGTGTGCCCGCAGCGCCTGGCCCTCCGCGTGCCACTCGAGCACCAGGCCGAGCGGCACCAGCACCGCCATCACCGGCACCAGCGGCCAGCGCAGCAGCCCGATGCCGGCGAAGGCCGCCACGCCGATCATGATGCCGCGCACCGTGCGCGGCTGGCTCTGCGCGAGCCTGAAGCCGGTCGACAGCACCAGGCCCGCCGACACCGCGGTCATGCCGGTCAGCATGCGCTGCACCGCCGCCACATCGCGGTAGTGCTCGTAGAGCAGCATCAGCGCCAGCACCCCCACCATCGGCACCATCACCAGCCCCGCGAACGCCGCCAGCGCGCCGCGCAGGCCGGCAAAGCGCAGGCCCAGCATGAGCGCGAGGTTGATCACATTGGGCCCGGGCAGCACCTGCCCGAGGCTCAGCAGCTCGACGAAGTCGCGGTCGCCCAGCCAGCGGTTGCGGTCGACCACCGCGCGCCGCACGAAGGGCAGCACGCCGCCGAAGCCGGACAGGCCCATGCGCGCAAATTCGATGAACAGGTGGCGCGGCGTGGGCGGCGGCGCAAGCGCGTCGCCGCCGGGGACGGGAGAAACTGGCATGTCACTAAGCAAGCAAGACGGCACGCCGGCCGGGCGGATGCCCTGGGCGGCGTGCCGGAAATGAAAAAGGCCCTGCGCTTGTCGCGCAGGGCCTGGTTGGCAGATCAGTTGCCGCCTGCCGGCGGCTCGATCCTCACGGGATCGATGCGCGGGTCCTTGAGCCTGGCCTCCAGCGCGCGGCCCTTGCGGGCGCGCTTGCCCACATACGGCAGCAGGTTCTGCCCCGCCACCTTCTGCGAGCCCGGCTTGCCGCCACGCCCTGCACCGGACAGCACCAGCCCCGGCGCGCCCACGGCGATGGCCTGCAGCAGCGTTTCCTTGGGCTCGAGCTCCATCAGGATCACGCCGCGGCCGCCGGCCGACAGGGACTTGATCTCGTCGAGCGCGACCAGCAGCATGCGGCCATTGGCCGACAGGCAGGCCACATGCGTGGCCTCCTCGCCGATCGGCGCGGGCACCAGCGGGGCGTCGCCTTCGTCCAGCGTGAGGTAGGCGCGGCCGCCCTTCTGCCGGCTGACCATGTCGCCCACCTTGGTCTGGAAGCCGTTGCCGCCCTGCGTGGCGATCAGCATGCGCTGGTCGAGTCCGCCGGCGAAGGTATGGGCGATCTGGCTGCCGGCCTGCAGCTCGATCAGCGTGGTCACCGGCACGCCGTCGCCACGCCCGCCGGGCAGCCCGGCCACCGGCACCGTGTACACACGGCCGTTGGTGCCGAACACCAGCATCACGTCCACCGTGCGGCACTCGAAGGTGCCGTAGAGCGCGTCGCCCGCCTTGAAGGTGAACTGCTGCGCGTCGTGGCCGTGGGCCTGGCGCGTGCGCACCCAGCCCTTCTGCGAGACCACCACGGTGACGGGCTCGTCGACCACGCGCACTTCGGCGGCGGCGCGGCGTTCTTCCTGGATCAGCGTGCGGCGCGGGTCCTTGTCTTCGGGGCTGAACTGCTTGGCGTCGGTCTCGATCTCCTTGATGATGCGCCGGCGCATCACGGTCTCGGACTTGAGCAGCACGTCGAGGTCGGCCTGTTCTTCGCGCAGCTCCTTCAGTTCCTTCTCGATGCGCAGGGCTTCGAGCCGGGCCAGCTGGCGCAGGCGGATTTCCAGGATGTCCTCGGCCTGGCGGTCGGACAGGCCGAAGGCCTGCATCAGCGCCGGCTTGGGTTCGTCGCTCTCGCGGATGATGCGGATCACCTCGTCGATATTGAGCAACACCAGCATGCGGCCTTCGAGGATGTGGATGCGGTCCTCGACCTTGCCCAGGCGATAGCGCGTGCGGCGCGTGACGGTCTCGAAGCGGAACGCGATCCACTCGCGCAGGATCTCGGGCAGGCCCTTCTGGCGCGGCCGGCCGTCGGTGCCGATCATCACCAGGTTGATCGACGCGCCCGACTCCAGGCTGGTATGCGCGAGCAGCGTCTGGATGAAATCCTGCTGCTCGATGTTCTTGCTCTTGGGCTCGAACACCAGGCGCACCGGCGCGTCCTTGCCGGACTCGTCGCGCACCGCGTCGAGCACGGCCAGCATGCCCTGCTTGAGCTGCAGTTGCTCGGGCGTGAGCGACTTCTTGCCGGTGCGGACCTTCGGGTTGGTGATTTCCTCGATTTCCTCGAGCACCTTCTGCGCCGACGTGCTTGGCGGCAGTTCGGTCACCACCAGTTGCCACTGGCCGCGCGCCATGTCCTCGATGATCCAGCGCGCGCGCACCTTCAGGCTGCCGCGGCCGCCCTCGTAGATCTGCGCGATATCCGAGGCCGGCGAGATGATCTGGCCGCCGCCCGGATAGTCAGGACCCGGCATCAGCGCCAGCAGCTCGGCCAGCGTGATGTTGGGATTGCGGATCATCGCCACGGTGGCCGCCGCCACTTCGCGCAGGTTGTGCGGCGGCACTTCGGTGGCCATGCCCACGGCGATGCCGGATGCGCCGTTGAGCAGCACGAAGGGCAGCCGCGCGGGCATCAGCTTGGGCTCTTCCATCGAGCCGTCGTAGTTGGGCACGAAGTCCACCGTGCCCTGGTCGATCTCGTCGAGCAGCAGGCGCGAGATCGGCGTGAGGCGCGCCTCGGTGTAGCGCATGGCCGCCGCGCCGTCGCCGTCGCGCGAGCCGAAGTTGCCCTGGCCGTCGATCAGCGGGTAGCGCAGCGAGAAGTCCTGCGCCAGGCGCACCAGCGCGTCGTAGGCGGACTGGTCGCCGTGCGGGTGATACTTGCCCAGCACGTCGCCCACCACGCGCGCGGACTTGACCGGCTTGGCGTCGGAGCGCAGGCCCATTTCGTGCATGGCGAACAGGATGCGGCGCTGCACCGGCTTCTGGCCGTCGGCCACTTCCGGCAGCGCGCGTCCCTTGACCACGCTGATGGCGTAGTCGAGGTAGGCGCGCTCGGCGTAGTGCGCGAGCGTCAGCGAGTCCGCGCCACCATCGGGCGAACCTGGGTCAAACAGAGTGTCTTGTTGTTCCATGGCTTGGCAGGAAGACGGCGCGCCTGTCTGTAGCGCGGCGCGCCGGTTGCATATTGTTCGTTGTCGGTGTCAGGGCATGTTGCGGCGCCCGCCGATCACCATCTTGACGCGGCTCACGCCGCCCGCGCCGCCTCCCGCCACGCTCGCGGGCGTGCCGCCCGGCTGGTAGAAGCGGTAGAACTGCAGCACCGTGCTGACATACTGTTGCGTCTCCGGGAACGGCGGGACGCGGTTGTTGTAGCGCTGCACCGCGCCCTCTCCCGCGTTGTACGCCGCCAGCACCAGTTCGAGGTTGCCGGGGAACAGCTCCATCAGCCAGCGCAGGTAGCGCACGCCGGCCGAGATATTGGTGCGCGGGTCCGCCAGCTTCTGCTCCACCGTGCGGCGCGCGTCGGCGGCGACGCCAAAGCGCGCGCCGGTGTCGGGAATCACCTGCATCAGCCCGATCGCGCCCTTGGGCGACACCGCGCCGGCATTGAAGCCCGACTCCACCGCCATCACCGCCTTGACCAGCGCCGGGTCCACGTTCTGCGCCTGCGCCACCTGGCGGATGATGTTCCGCATGAACAGCGTATAGCGCTCATCGAGCTTCTCGTCGGCAAAATGCGCCACGCCGTCGTCGTCGATATAGCCATAAAGCGCCGCGTGGGCCGCCGGCGCGCAAGCCAGGCCGGCCAGCAGCAGGACGGCAGCCATGCGCCGCCACCGCTTGCTCTCAGGTCTGGTATTCGCCATCGGGTTTCCTCGCGTCATGCGGATCTCGGAAGCGGGCCGCTCAGATGTCGGCCACCACCTCGTTGCCCCGCTCTTCGAGCCAGGTGCGCCGCTGCGCGGCCTCGCCCTTGCCCATCAGCATGTTCATCACGCCCACGGTCTGCGGCAGGTCGAAGCTGCCCAGCGCCACCGGCAGCAAGCGGCGCGTATCGGGGTTCATGGTGGTTTCCCAGAGCTGCTCGGCATTCATCTCGCCCAGGCCCTTGAAGCGGGAGATCTGCCAGCTGTTCTCCTTGACGCCGTCCTTGAGCAGCTTGTCCTGGATCGCCACCAGCTCGCCGTCGTCGAGCGCGTAGAGCTTCTGCGCCGRCTTCTTGCCGCGCGCGGGCGCATCCACCCGGTACAGCGGCGGGCGTGCCACGCACACATTGCCGTTGTCGATCAGCTTGGGGAAATGGCGGAAGAACAGCGTCAGCAACAGCACCTGGATGTGCGCGCCGTCCACGTCCGCGTCGGACAGGATGCAGATCTTGCCGTAGCGCAGGTTGGACAGGTCGGGCTCGTCGTTGGGGCCGTGCGGGTCCACGCCGATCGCCACCGCGATGTCGTGCACCTCGTTGTTGGCGAACAGGCGGTCGCGCTCGGTCTCCCAGGTATTGAGCACCTTGCCGCGCAGCGGCAGGATGGCCTGGAACTCCTTGTCGCGCCCCATCTTGGCCGAGCCGCCGGCGGAGTCGCCTTCGACCAGGAACAGTTCGTTGCGGGTGACGTCGGTGGATTCGCAGTCGGTCAGCTTGCCCGGCAGCACGGCCACGCCCGAGCCCTTCTTCTTCTCCACCTTCTGCGCGGCGCGCGTGCGCGCCTGGGCCTGGCGGATCACCAGCTCGGCCAGCTTCTTGCCGTACTCGACATGGTGGTTGAGCCACAGCTCCAGCGCGGGACGGCTGAAGGTGGACACCAGGCGCACCGCGTCGCGGCTGTTCAGGCGCTCCTTGATCTGGCCCTGGAACTGCGGGTCCAGCACCTTGGCCGACAGCACGAACGAGGCGCGCGCGAACACGTCTTCGCTCATCAGCTTGACGCCCTTGGGCTGCAGCGCGTGCATCTCGATAAAACTCTTGACCGCCTGGAACAGGCCCTCGCGCAGGCCGGACTCGTGCRTGCCGCCGGCCGGCGTGGGGATCAGGTTGACGTAGGACTCGCGCACCGGCGCGCCGTCCTCGGTCCAGGCCACCACCCACGTTGCGCCCTCGCCCTCGGCAAAGCCTTCTTCGGCGGCGTTGGCGTCCGGGTCGGCGAAATGCTCGCCCTCGAACATCGGCACCACCAGTTCGGCGCCGCTGCCCTGCGCCAGCGCTTCGACCAGGTAGCCCTTGAGGCCCTGGTCGTACTGCCAGGTCTGGCGCTCGCCGTTCTTCTCATGCAGCAGGGTGACCTTCACGCCTGGCAGCAGCACGGCCTTGCTGCGCAGCAGACGCTGCAACTCGGCCAGCGGGATGGTGGCCGAATCGAAATACTTGGGGTCCGGCCACACCTGCACGCGCGTGCCGCTCTTCTTCTCGCCGCGCTCGAGCTTGCGGGTGGCCAGCGGCACGGTGACGTCGCCGCCCGAGAAGGTCAGCGTGGCGTTGTTGCCGTCGCGCCAGACGGTGACGTCGAGCTGCGTCGACAGCGCGTTGGTGACCGAAACGCCGACGCCGTGCAGGCCGCCGGAAAAGGCATAGGCGCCGCCCTTGCCCTTGTCGAACTTGCCGCCCGCGTGCAGGCGCGTGAAGACGATCTCCACCACCGGGACCTGCTCTTCGGGATGGATGCCGACCGGGATGCCGCGGCCGTCGTCCTCCACGCTGACGCTGCCGTYGCGGTGCAGGGTGACCATGATCTCGGTGCCATACCCGCCCAGGGCTTCATCGGAGGCGTTGTCGATCACTTCCTGCACGATGTGCAGGGGGTTGTCGGTACGGGTGTACATGCCGGGCCGTTGCTTGACCGGCTCCAGGCCCTTGAGGACCCGGATGGAAGATTCGCTGTACTGACTGGTTTTGCTCGCCATGGAGTCGCTTGCTTAGTGGGATTCTCGGCCAGCCCGGCGCCACGGCGGTCCGCCGCGCGCCAGCCAGGGTGGCCGGGCAGCCTGCATTGTAATGGAAGCGCGTGACCGTCTTGCCACCATTCTCGATCGCATCAGCCCGCGCCCGATGCGGCACATTGCTGCGCCGTCCCGGCGCGCCACGCGGCCCCCGGATGCGGAGTAAACTCCCCCGCACCGGGCTGCGCGGCCAGGCTGCGCCCTTGCCGGGGCAGCCGGCAAGGGCGCCTGCGGCAGGCGCCGGCGAAGGATGAGAGCAGAACGAGAGAAGAACCAGAACAAAATTAGAACAACACGACAAACAGAGCCAAGGGACGCACGCCAAGATGCAGAACACCATGCAGAAGAAACCACTTTCCCTCACCACCGTGCTGATTTGCGGTGGCTTGCTGGTCACCTTGTCGATGGGCATCCGGCACGGATTCGGGCTGTTCAACCTGCCGATCACCCAGGCGCATGGCTGGAGCCGCGAGACTTTCGCCTTTGCGCTGGCGCTGCAGAACCTGATGTGGGGGGTGACCCAGCCGTTTACCGGGGCGCTGGCCGACAAGTTCGGCGCGTTCCGCATCATGCTGATCGGCGTGGCGCTCTATGTGGCAGGCCTGCTGGTCATGGCCATGGCCAGCTCCGGCACCGCCTTTGCCTCGGGCGCCGGCATCCTGATCGGCATCGCGCAATCGGGAACCACGTATAGCGTGGTCTACGGCGTGATCGGGCGCGTGGCCAGCGCCGAGAAGCGCGTGTGGGCCATGGGCATATCCGCGGCGGCGGGCTCGTTCGGGCAGTTCCTGATGATTCCGGTGGAGCAGACGCTGATTTCCACGGCCGGCTGGCAAAACGCGCTGCTCGTGCTGGCGGTGCTGGCCTGCCTGATGCTGCCGCTGGCCTTCAGCCTGCGCGAGCCGAAAGCCGAAGCGCATGCGGGCGGTTTCCAGCAGACCATCGGCCAGGCCGTGCGGGAGGCCTTCGGCAACCGCAACTTCCAGCTGCTGACGCTGGGTTACTTCGTGTGCGGGTTCCAGGTCGTGTTCATCGGCGTGCACCTTGCGCCGTACCTGAAGGACCGCGGCCTGACCGATCCCAAGGTCGCCACCGTGGCGCTGGCGCTGATCGGCCTGTTCAATGTGTTCGGCACCTACACTGCCGGCGCGCTGGGCCAGCGCATGCCCAAGCGGTACCTGCTGTCGTTCATCTACATCACCCGCTCGGTGGTGATCGCGGCCTACCTGCTGTTGCCGCTCACGGCCGCCAGCACCTGGGTGTTCGCCGCGCTGATGGGCTTGTTGTGGCTGTCCACGGTGCCGCTGACCAACGGCATCATCGCCCAGGTGTTCGGCGTGCAGTACTTGTCGATGCTGTCCGGGGTGGTGTTCTTCTCGCACCAGATCGGCAGCTTCCTGGGGGCGTGGCTGGGCGGCTTCCTCTATGACCGCACCGGCAACTACAACACGGTGTGGATGATCGCCATCGGGCTGGGCGCGCTCGCCGCACTGGTCAACCTGCCGATCCGCGAGCACGCCATCTCGCGCCCGCGGGTGGTGGCGGCATGATCGCGCGCGCCACCGTCTTGCGCGCCACCGGCTTCGCGGTGGCGGCCATGGTGCTGGCGCTGGCCTTCCTGGGCTACCTGCGGCCGGCCTTCATGGTCGACCTGACCAATATGGTGCTGGCCTGGTGCGGCTAGCGGGCCCGGCCACGCCCTGATTGATTCCTCCCCTTCCCCATGAGGGGAGAAAGGAAACGACCTCGGGCACCGCGGGCGGCCTTGGCGGAGCCTGGCAGCAGCGCGGCGGCGTCCGGACTTTACTGCGCCTCGCCCTTTGTCTTCGCCTCCAGCACTTCCCAGCGCTCCAGCGTCTCCAGCAGTTCCATCTCGATCTCGTCGTGGCGGGTGCCGAGCTGCGTCGCCTTGGCGGGATCGCTGGCGTAGAGCGTACCGTCCGCGAGTTGCGCGGACACGGTCTGCTGCTCCTTCTCGAGCGCGGCGATGCGCTCGGGCAGGCCGTCCAGTTCACGCTGCTCTTTGTACGACAGCTTGACGCGCGCGGCCGCGCGGGCCTCGCGCGGCTTGGCTGCCTCGGCGGCCTTGCGCTCGCCGCCGCGCGCTTCCTGCATGGCCGTGCTGCGTGCCGACTGCACCTGCCAGTCGGAATAGCCGCCCACGTATTCGCGCCAGCGCCCGTCGCCTTCGGCGGCAATGGTCGAGGTCACCACGTTGTCGAGGAAGGCCCGGTCGTGCGAGACCAGGAACACGGTGCCGCTATAGTCCTGCAGCAGTTCCTCGAGCAGCTCCAGCGTGTCGATGTCGAGGTCGTTGGTCGGCTCGTCGAGCACCAGCACATTGGCCGGGCGGGCGAACAGGCGCGCCAGCAGCAGGCGGTTGCGCTCGCCGCCGGACAGTGACTTCACCGGGGAACGCGCGCGCTCGGGCGCGAACAGGAAATCACCCAGGTAGCTCATCACGTGCTTGCGCTGGCCATTGATCTCGACCCAGTCGCTGCCCGGGCTGATGGTATCGGCCAGCGAGCGCTCCAGGTCGAGCTGGGTGCGCATCTGGTCGAAATACGCCACCTGCATATTGCTGCCGTTCTTCACGGTGCCGCCGTCCGGTGCCAGCTCGCCGAGGATCAGGCGCAGCAGCGTGGTCTTGCCGGCGCCGTTGGCGCCGATCAGGCCGACCTTGTCGCCGCGCATGATGGTGCCGGTGAAATCGCGCACCACCACCTTGTCGACGAAGCCCTTGCTGACGTCGGTCAGCTCGGCCACGATCTTGCCGGAGCGTTCGCCCTGCGACACCTCCAGCTTGACGTTGCCCTGCACGTCGCGCCGCGAGGCGCGCTCGCTGCGCATCGTCACCAGGCGCTGGATGCGGGCCACGCTGCGCGTGCGGCGCGCCTCCACGCCCTTGCGGATCCACACTTCCTCCTGCGCCAGCAGCTTGTCGAACTTCGCCTGCTCGACCTGCTCGGCCGCCATTTGCTCGGCCTTGCGCGTCTGGTAGGCGGCGAAGTTGCCGGGGAAGGACACCAGCCGGCCGCGGTCCAGCTCGACGATGCGGGTCGCCACGCGGTCGAGGAAGGCACGGTCGTGGGTAATGAGCAGCACGCTGCCGCGGAAGGACAGCAGCAGGTCTTCAAGCCAGCGGATGGCTTCCACGTCCAGGTGGTTGGTGGGTTCGTCGAGCAGCAGGATGTCGGGCTCGGCCACCAGCGCCTGCGCCAGCGCCACGCGCTTCTGCATGCCGCCGGACAAGGCATCCACCCGCACATTGGCGCTCAGGCCAAGCTGCGCCAGCGTGGTTTCCACGCGCGTGCGCACTTGCCACGCCCCGGCGGCGTCGACCTCGGACTGCAGGCGGTGCAACTCGGCCAGCGCGGCCTCGTCGTGGTTGTCGTCCAGCGCGGCCAGCGCGGCTTCGTATGCGACCAGCAGGTCATGGACCTGGCCCAGGCCCTGGGATACCGCATCGAATACCACCTGGCCGGGCTCGAATTGCGGCTCCTGGGGCACATAAGCCGAGGTCACGCCACTCTGGCGCGCGATCAGGCCATCGTCCGGCGCGGACAGGCCGGCCACGATCTTGAGCAGCGAGGACTTGCCCGAGCCGTTGCGGCCAATCAGGCCGACGCGCTCGCCGGCTTCCAGGGAGAAGTCGGCATGGTCGAGCAAGGCCACATGCCCAAAGGCGAGCTGGGCGTCGGAAATCGAAAACAGGGCCATGGGAGCAGCAGTACGAAAAGGAAGACAGAGGTGGCGGCACGGGCGCGGCGCTGGCGCCCACGGGCGCAAGGCACGACGAAGGCGCGGCAGAACGGTGCTCGCCCAGCGCCACGCGGGCAGCGCGTCGCGCCGGACCGGGCGCCAGGATGCCAGGTAGCCGGCATTGTAGACCAGTGTGGCCTCGCGGCCCGGCGGCGGGGGCCGGCGACCGGCCCGGCATGCGCCGGAAAAAAAGAAGGGCCCGCGCTGGCGCGGGCCCAAGAGTCTCTCCTCGGTGCCCTGCTCGCAAGGCACGAATGCAGGATAGCAAGGGCCCCGGCGCCGCTCTAGTCGGACAAATCCGTAAGGGAAAGCCCCGTCAACGTGCACCGCTCTCGCCCACGGTGCGCGACGCACCCGGATGCCCTGTTCAAACCCCCGTTTTAGTGCGCAGTTGCGCGCCGCGCAACACTCCCCTGGGCGCGTATTGTCGAGCCGCGCACGGCCATGGAACAATGGCCGCCGGTCAAGCAAGCCGCAGCACGACGGCAGCAACTTACAAAAAGCCGGTCAGCAACCGGTGCGGGCAGCCCGACGCCAGACAACGCTTGTTCTGCGATTAGTCGTTCCAGCCGCTTTTCTTTGTACGGGGAATTCCATGATCTATCCGCGTTCGCATTGCTTGCGCGACGCCCGGCCGGGGTTCGCGCCTGCCCGGGGCCGCGCGCTGCCCTTGCTGTCCACGCTTGCACTGATGCTGACGGTGGCCGCGGGCATGCCGCCTGCCGTGGCCCAGACGTCGGCGACACCCGTCCTGCTGCGCATCCAGCAGAGCGGCACGCTGCGCATCGCCCACCGCGAAAGCTCGGTGCCGTTCTCGTTCGTGGCGGACGGCAAGCCGTTCGGCTACGCGGTCGACCTTTGCCTGCGCGTGGCCGACTCGCTGCGCGACGCCCTGAAGATGCCGGGCCTGAGGGTGGAATACGTGCCGGTCACGCCGGCCAGCCGCATCCCCGCCATCGTCGAAGGCAAGGCCGATCTCGAGTGCGGCTCCACCACCAACAACCGCGAACGGCGCGAACAGGTCGCCTTCACCATCCCGCACTACATCGCCGGCAGCCGCATGCTGGTCAAGAGCGACTCGGGCATCCGCAAGCTGAGCGACCTGCGCGGCAAGACCGTGGTCTCGACGACCGGCACCACGCCGCTGGCCATGGTGCGCCAGATCAACGGTGCCGGCGCCATGCAGATGAAGGTGCTGGAAGCCAAGGACCATGCCGAGGCCTTCGCCATGGTCGAGCAAGGCAAGGCCGACGCCTTCATCATGGACGACGTGCTGCTCTACGGCCTGCGCGCCAATGCGAAGAACCCGGCGAGCTTCACCATTACCAGCGAACTGCTGACGATCGAGCCTTACGCGATCATGCTGTCGCGCCGGGATGCAGAGTTCAAGCACCTGGTGGACAAGGCACTGATCGCCTCGATCTATTCGCAGGATACGCAGAAGCTCTACAAGAAGTGGTTCCAGTCGCCGATCCCGCCGMACGGGGTCAACCTCGATATCCCGATGAGCTACCTGCTGCGGGATTCGTTCAAGTTCCCCAGCGACAAGGTCGCCGACTGAGCCGGTGCCCCGGGACGCGTCCCGGGGCGGCCACGCCCTGGCGCGGGCAGGCAGGCGACAAAAAAGAGGAGACTCGTGCGAAGATGGCGGCYCGGCCGCATCCGCGGTTCTTCGCTTTCTTCGCCGTCTCGTTTCCCTGCCGCGCGCTCCGGGGCTCACAGGCCTCGTGAGGTATCGCCGGCAACCCTGCCCGATGCCCGCCACTGTCCCGCCCAAGCTCTCCGATCTCTCCGTCCCGGCGCTCGTCGCCGGCCTGATAGCCATGCTGACCGGCTACACCAGCTCGCTGGTGCTGATGATCCAGGCCGGCCAGGCCGCGCATCTCTCCGATGCGCAGGTCGCATCGTGGATCTGGGCGCTATCGATCGGCATGGGTGTCACCACCATCGGGCTGTCGCTGCTGACGCGCGCGCCCATCGTGATCGCCTGGTCCACGCCCGGCGCGGCGCTGCTCATCGCCAGCCTGCCCGGCGTGCCCTACCCGGAAGCCATCGGCGCCTTCGTGATGGCAGCATTGCTGATGACCGCGGCAGGGCTGACGGGCTGGTTCGACAAGCTGATGCGCGCCCTGCCGGCCAGCATTGCCTCCGCGCTGCTGGCCGGCATCCTGTTCCGCATCAGCGTCGATGTGTTCGTACAGGTCCAGCAGCAGACCGTGTTGCTGCTGGTGATGTTTGCGCTCTACCTGGCCGGCAGGCGCTGGTGGCCGCGCTACGCGGTGCCTGGCGTGCTGGTGGCGGGCGTGGCACTGGCCGGCGCGCTGGGCCAGTTGCATTTCGAAGCGTTCCATTTCGCGCTGGCGGCGCCGGTGTGGACCACGCCGGCCTTCTCCGTGCAGGCGTTCGTCAGCATCGCGGTGCCACTATTCATCGTCGCGCTGGCTTCGCAGAACGTGCCCGGGCTGGCGGTGCTGCGCGCCGACGGCTATCACGTTGCCGCCTCGCCACTGATCGCCGTGACCGGCATCGCCTCCGCCCTGCTCGCGCCGTTCGGCTCGCACGGCATCAACCTGGCCGCGATCACGGCAGCGATCTGCACCGGCCCGCAGGCCGACCCCGACCGCGACCGCCGCTACACGGCAGCCGTGGTTTGCGGCATCGGCTATCTGGTGGCGGGTGTGCTTGCCGCCAGCATCGCGGCGCTGTTCGCCGCCTTTCCCAAGGCGCTGGTGGTGGCGGTGGCGGCCTTCGCCCTGCTCGGCTCCATCGCCAGCGGGCTGACCACGGCCATGCAGGTGCCAGCCGAACGCGAGGCGGCCTTGCTGACCTTCATGATCACCGCCTCCGGCATGACGCTGGCGGGCGTGGGCTCGGCCTTCTGGGGCGTGGTGGGTGGCATGCTGGCGCTGCTGGTGCTGCGCCCGCGCGCCGCCCCGGCAAGCGGCCAGGGCCGCGACGCGCAGTCAAGATGAAGCGAGACGGCCCCGGACTCTTGCCGGGCGTGCCGCTCAGAGCAGCAGGAAAGCGATATCGGCGGCGCACATGCCGGATAGCGGCGCGCCCTTGCGGCGCTGGAAGAGAATGTGCTGCAGCACGCGGTCGCGGTGCTCGGCGAAGACGGCGGGATCGAAACTCAGCGCGGTCAGCGCGTAGTGCTCGGCCAGCAGCTTGTAGACCCGGTGGCGCACCATCAGCATCTCGCTCTCGGCGCGCAGGCGGCTGACCTCGCCGGCGTTGTCCTCTTCGAGCTGCCGCATGCCCACCACCACCCGCGCATGCATGCCACGGTAGCGGTCCAGTTCGCCATGCGCCTTGCGCAGTTCCTCGCGCAGCGCCCGTACCTCCTGCTGCAAACGCAGATTGTGCTGGACGCCCCGCTGGATGCGCGACGCCTCCTCCAGCGCCACATCCGCGGCGGCAATCGTGTTCTGCCAGACCCCCTGCCCCGCCAGCGCGCCATCCACCTGCGGCCAAACGGTCTGCAACTCGTCGTCGCCTTTCATGGCGCCCCCCTGTGAACCTGACTCACCCGCCTCCGGCTTTATCGTATTGCCAGCTGGTCGGCACTACCGCGACATACCAGGCTCTCTGAGGAACCCTAACTGCGATTGAAGGCCGCATCCCGGCGCGGGGCAACCACCTGAAAGTAGGGGGTTGTCCGTGGCCGCGCGCCCGCGCCCGCCCGGTTACGCACTGTACACCCCCTTCCCGGCCCGGCCGACGCCATGTGGGAAAATGCGCACCCGGCGACAATCAATGCAGGAAAACGACCGATGAACAGCTACGTGCTCCTGGCCCTGGCCATCGTGGCCGAAGTGATTGCCACCAGCAGCCTCAAGGCCGCCGACAATTTCACGCGCCTGCTCCCCAGCTTGCTGGTGGTAAGCGGCTATGTGGCCGCCTTCTTCCTGCTGATGCAGGTCATGAAAACCGTGCCGGTCGGCATTGCCTACGCCATCTGGTGCGGCGCCGGCATCGTGCTGGTCACGCTGATCGCCGGCGTGCTGTACCGGCAGATCCCGGACCTGGCGGCATGGCTGGGCATCGGCCTGATCGTGGCGGGGGTGGCGGTGATCCAGTTGTTTTCGAAGACGGGGGCGCATTGAGTGATCCGGCGGCGCATAGTCAAGCCCGGGAGAGTGCCGCAGGTTCCGGGCTTCCCTGCAGACGGAGACAGAGACGGACACTAGACGGAGACGGACACTACATAGCCTGAAACGGGGCATCGTCCGACGAACCGCGAAGAACCAGCGTTGCACTGGTCCCGCCGACAGGAATCGAACCTGTATCTAGCGCTTAGGAGGCGCTCGTTCTATCCATTGAACTACGGCGAGCGGATAGACCCCGCGGATGTGTGGCGCGCCTCGATGGCACGGATCCGGGAGCAGGCCCGGAGTATATCAAAAACCGCACGGCGCAAACGCTGGCCGCGGCAATGAAAGCGGCAGGCGTGACGCAACGGGAGTGAGGCGGGCGGATGGGCCTCGGGATTGAAGACACCTGACATGAAAAAGCCCGCCAGTCTGCTGGCGGGCCGGTTGCGGACGGTCCGGACCTTCCTGGTCACATCGGCGTTATCCCGGCAAACAGTCGTGCAAGCAGGATTCCCATGATTCCGCCCATGACGCGGACGTCCCTCCGGACCACCCGGAGAGCCGAAGGAATACTGGCAGTGACGCCGACTGCCGCGATACCAGCGGCGAGCAGCACTTAAATCAAAGCGCCAAGGAAGGTCAGCGGTATGCTTGGTCCGCTACCTTGCCGGGCGTAGGTGAGCCCGACGGATTCAGTATAGGCAGACGACCGGCGGATGCAACTCCCGCGGCGGCAAGGCCCTTGACCGGCAAAGCGGACAAAGGGCCACGCAGCAGAGACTCGCCAGCGCACATAGAGAATTCTTATCGCAGCGCAACAAATTACTTTTGTTTCTGCTACAATACGCGCCGTGAGTTCGCACTGTGAGTTGTGCAACACGCCAGCCGCGACCTGCGGCAGGCGATACCGCCCCCGCTCTCAAGCTCTGCTCCCCGGTCCCGCCGGCTGGCCCGTCCTGATGGCCAAGTGGTGATACCCGACAGAACGCATTTCTCACCGACGTCGCCTCGTCTCCGATCCTGTTGAACAGCTTGTATCGAGCTGTTTGCCTGCCAGGGAATACGCACCCGGCCTTGTGCCGATGCCGCCCTGCCTGCCGCCGTACTGCCAGCGTGTCTGTCGTAACGGCCTCACCGATTGGCGCCGAAGCCTTTTTTAAGACTTTGCACTGCGCCCGCCCCTGCACACTCGATTGGCATGGGGTGCCATGCATTTAAATAAAAGTTACGACATGACCCAGCACGACATCCGTGCGGAGCAGGATTTTGCCTCCGCCGCTGACGCATCGACCGAAGCCGCCATCATCGCCACGCCCGCAGCCCAGGAACCGAGCCCGCTCGAGAAGATCGACGCCATGCTCAACCCGGCCGCCGAGCCTGCCGCCGCCGCTCCGGTTGCTGCCGACAACGGCTTTGCCAAGCTCGGCCTGGACGAAGCCATCCTGCGCGCCCTCGCCGAACTGAACTACACCACGCCCACGCCGGTGCAGGCGCAGGCAATCCCCGCCTTCCTGGCCGGCCGCGATCTGCTGGTTTCCAGCCAGACCGGCTCGGGCAAGACTGGCGCGTTCATGCTGCCGGCCATCCAGCGCATCAGCGAAAAGGCTGCGCCGAACCGCCCGCGCTTTGACGAGCCGGCCAAGCGCATGAAGGGCAAGCGCCCCCGCCCCGCACCGGCGCAGCCGGCGCTGCTGGTGCTGACGCCGACGCGTGAACTGGCCCTGCAGGTGACCGAAGCCGCCGCAAAGTACGGCCGCCACCTGCGCCGCATCGTGTGCGCCAGCATCCTGGGCGGCATGCCCTACCCGAAGCAGCTGGCCATGCTGTCGAAGATGCCCGACATCCTGGTGGCAACGCCGGGCCGCCTGCTCGACCACATCGAAGCCGGCCGCATCGACCTGTCGGCGCTGGACATGCTGGTGTTCGACGAAGCCGACCGCATGCTGGACATGGGCTTTGCCGATGACATCGACGCCATCGTCGCCGCCACCCCGGCCACCCGCCAGACGCTGATGTTCTCGGCCACGCTGGACGGCCGCATCGCCCAGCTCGCCTCGCGCCAGCTGCGCGACCCGCAACGCATCGAGATCGCCGCTGCCCGCGCCGACCAGAGCAATATCGAACAGCGCCTGCACTTCACCGACGACATGTCGCACAAGGAAAAGCTGCTCGACCACCTGCTGCGCGATGTCAGCCTCAAGCAAGCGATCGTCTTCACCGCCACCAAGCGCGATGCCGACTCGCTGGCCGAGCGCCTGTCGGACACCGGCTTCGCGGCCGGCGCACTGCACGGCGACATGACCCAGGGCGCGCGCAACCGCACCCTGACCTCGCTGCGCCGTGGCAACCTGCGCATCCTGGTGGCCACCGACGTGGCCGCGCGCGGCATCGACGTGCCCGACATCACCCACGTGGTGAACTTCGACCTGCCCAAGCAGGCCGAGGACTACGTGCACCGTATCGGCCGTACCGGCCGCGCGGGCCGCTCGGGCGTCGCCATCAACCTTGTGAACCATGGCGACATGTTCCAGTGGAAGCGCATCGAGCGCTTCACCAACAACCGCATCGACGCTTCGGTGATCGAAGGCCTGGAACCGCGCCGCTCGCCCAAGCCGCGCACCGGCTTCGGCGGCAAGCCGGGTGGTGACCGCGGCGGCTACCGTGGCAACAGCAACGGCGGCGGCTACCGCGGCGGCGAAAACCGCAGCTTCGGCGACCGCAAGTTCGGTGGCGGCGAAAGCCGCAGCTACGGCAACCGCGACGGCGCACCGCGCCCGGCCGGCGACCGCCCGTTCGGCGACCGCGACGGCAACCGTGGCTTCGGTGACCGCGGCGGCTTCGGCTACCGCGGCCAGAGCGCCAACACCGGTGCCGGCGGCAACGCCGGCAATGGCGGCCAGCGCAGCTTCGGCAACGAAGGCGGCTACCGCGGCGGCGACAACCGTGGCTTCGGYAACCGTGACGGCGCAGCACCGCGCAGCTTCGGCGACAACAACCGCAGCTTCGGCGGCGGCGCACCGGCCGGCAACGGCGGTGGCTACCGTGGCGGCGAAGGCCGCAGCAGCTACGGCAACCGTGACGGCGCTCCGCGCAGCTTCGGCGACGGTAACCGCGACGGCAACCGTGGCGGCTTCGGCGGCCAGCGCAATGGCAACGGCAACGGCGGCGGCCGCTCGCGTTTCGAGCGCTGATCGGAGACAGGGCTGGCCGCCACGGCGCACAGCCCCTTCCGGCAAAAGAAGAAGGCACCCTCGGGTGCCTTTTTCTTTTGCCGCCTGCATGGCAGTGCGCGCCGGGCGCCCCCTAGAGCGGACAACTGCGAAAGCCGACGAAGGCGAAATCGTCCTCGGGCAACAGCGCCAGCCGCGCGCGCGGGTGATGCTGCCGTGCCGGGCTGGCAAACGACGCACCCCGCACCGCCTGGTGGGTGGCGAAACAGTCGGCGAAATCCGCATCGCCCGGGCCTGCTTCAAACCCCGCGTAGGGCTCGTACGGCGTTGCCGTCCACTCGCGCACCATGCCCCAGCGCAGGCCCCCGCGATTCTGCACGGCGGCCAGTTCCCACTCTGACTCCATCGGCAGGCGCCGGCCGGCCCAGACGCACCAGGCCTGCGCCTCGAACAGGCTCACATGGCGCACGGCTTCGTCCGGATTCAGCGTGCGCAGGCTGCCGAAGCGCTGCGCCATCCAGGCCCTGGAGTCCGGGTGGCGCGCCCAATAGCGTGGCGCCGAGCGCTCCTGCATCATCAGCCACCGGCGGCCCGCCGGCGTCCACCAGTGGGCGCGCTCGTAGCCGCCGTCCTCGACGAACTCGAGGAACTGCGCGTTGCTGACCGGCGCGGCATCCATCTCGAAGGCGGGAACATAGGTGGGCTGCGGCGGCAGTTCATCGGGCAGCGCGAAGCCGTCCTGATCGGCCCAGCCCTGTACGAAGCGACCGCCGGGAAACTGCAGCGTGCCGCCATGCGGCACCGACAGCGAAGGCAACGCCACCGCGGGCTCCACCGGCGCCACGCCGAGCGCCTGCAGCAACGCCGCAATGGCCTCGCCCTGGCGGTCTTCGTGGAACAGGGCGCGGCGCCAGGCGTAGAGCGTGGCGTCGCTATCGTCGGGCAGCGTCGCCAGGCGGCGCAAGGTGGCGTCGAGCACCTCGGCGGCATAGCGCTTGACCACTGCCACATCGGGCAAGGCGACCTCCCCGCGCGCGTCGGGATCGATGCGCTCGGGAACCAACCATGCATCGGCGCCGGCCAGCAGCGACGGCGCCCCGGCCACCTGGAGC
>NZ_JBFTND010000128.1:0-20703 GCF_056397305.1 Cupriavidus sp. 05N40 | reverse complement strand
GAGTAAAACACTTGCAACAGCAGTGCACGCAGCAACTTCTCCGGCGCAATCGAGGCACGTCCGCTGTCGGCATAGATGGTGCTAAACAGCCCGTTGAGATCCTTCAGTGCGTCGTTGACCAGCAGCCGGATTGCTCGCAATGGATGATCGGCGGGGACGAGGTCTTCCAACTTAACCGTCGTGAACAACGTCTCTTGCATCTCATCCATTCCACGCATCGCATCCGCCACCCGAGTTTATGAACACGATATCCATAACGTCTGGCGCCAAATCCCCGTTTACTCGGGGGCTAAATTCAACAGCCTGCTAGAGCGCGCGGCATGAAATCAGTTCTCAACCTCATGCCAGCCGGCGAAGCTGTTGTTCTTATCGTTCTCGTACGTCCATTTCGTCCCGCAGGTCGAGCAAGTGAACGACGTCTTGGTGACAGCCGCCTTTCCGACGGGACTGAATTTCTCACTTCCGGTTTCCACAAGGGCATCGTGCCCTCGTTCCCCTCGCCTATCCGTGACGATAGAACCGCAAGCATTGCACTTCGCCATGGCCGTCTCCCAAGAAAGGAATTGATCCTAGCATGACCAAGGAACGTCACTGTGGCTTGCTTGGTGAGCCGTACCGTTTTGCTAGTCGCGCCGGCGTTTTCCGTTGTCGCTATTGCACACGCGACACGAGCCTCACTGCTGGCACCGTCATGGAACGCACGCACACGCCGCTGTCGGTTTGGTTCTGGGCAGAGTATCTGGTCGCCAGTCAGACGCCTGGCATGTCGGCCGTTCAGTTCCCGCGCGACTCGGCCTGTCGCGCTACGAGACCGCCTTTCAGATACTCCACGAGTTGCCGCCGGCATGGTGCGCCCCGACCAGGATCGGATCAGTGGCAAGCCTGAGGAACACGTCGAGGCCGATGAGGCCTGCGTCGGTGGGCGGACTCGCGGCAAGGACAGGGGCGTGCACGCCATGGTTCTTGTGGCCGGCGCCGTCGAGGTCCGGCAACGCAAGCTTACCGGCAGCCGCAACATACGCACGTGCGCACGGTATGCCAGACGAGTTCGGCTCGCTCTGGTTCCTGACAGAAGTGCCCGGTCGCTGGGCGTAAGGTGGTTGGACTTCGGATCATGCGTGATGCTCATGACTGCATCTCCCCAGACCGAGCGGGTTGAAATAACAACGTGGACGTCAACGTCGAGGGTGACCAGAGCTTGATCTTGCCCAGCGTCTGTCCAGAGCCAGACCATTTGGGCGCGCCGGCATTTGGTGCGGACAATCACCATGGATCCGCCTCGCCCCAGCAGAACGCCCGGAGCCATCAAGGTCCGCATGGCGGCCACCATCAGAACAGCCACCGCGATCAGCACAATACGTACTACCGCAGCGGCAGCAGTTACTACCACGGCGTATACCGCGATCCTTATGTCTACGCCCCACCGCCAGTGACCTATGTACCGAGGCGACGCCGGGAATCAGTCTCTTCTTCCCCCTGCAGTTTCGTTGAGCAGGAGGAGTGGCGGAATGCCGGAAATTTCCTCTCTCATGCGTACGGCACCGGACTGACTCCATATTCCGCCACAACTATGCTTTGGGACGGATGAGGACGTATCTATCGATACAACGTAGCAACAGCGAGTACTTCAGCGAATCCCCCGAATCGGTGTTCAAGATTCCATGGCAAGGCCATCGACAACGCGATCCGCTAGAACGGCTGCCATCCGCTTGGTTCAATCAGCGGAAGGCATGTTTTTGCAGAACCAGGAGCGCATCATGTCACTCGGAATCATACTGTTGATTGTTTTGGCTGTCTTGCTCGTGGGGGCAATGCCCAATTGGTCGTACAGCAACGGCTGGGGCTACGCGCCATCAGGCACACTCGGAGTGCTTCTTGCTGTGCTCATTGTCCTGTTGCTGCTCGGCCGACTCTAAGGCGGCCATTCTGGAGCATGCCGCGCCAAGAGCCGGCCATGCACGACAGGCGCATGGCCGGCTCGCTGAATCAGCGAACTCCAATCTGAGGAGCACGCGTGCAATCAGGCACGCGCGCGGTGGCAACGCGGTTGCCACCGCCATCCCGCGGCCGGATCGCCTCAGCATCCGGCTCGCAACACCAATGAAGAGGTACATTATGAACAAGGACCAAGTGAAGGGCCGGGTCACAGAGGCCGCCGGGAAAGTCAAGGAAACCTTCGGCAAGGTGACCGGTAATAAGCAAACGCAAGCTGCGGGGACCCTGCAGAAGGAGATTGGCAAGACGCAGGCAGCGTATGGCGACGTCAAGGCGGATATCAAGAAGACGGACTAAAGCAATACAGAGAGGACAAGCACCCGAGCGAGCGCACGGCCGGCGGGATGACAAAGGTGACCAGTCGGCCGGCCGCCGTCCCCTCGCCCCGGCTTTTCCCCGTTTCATGCCGGTGCCGGGAGACACCTATGTTGGACATCATGCTGAATCAGTTCCCGCTCATGGAGCTGGAGGCTTTCCGCGAGACCTGTCTGCGCAACGGGGTCGCACCCGATGGATCTACCGTGACAGCGGTTGAAGACGCAGCAGGCGGGCACGAGGGCGCAGCATCTCGGTACGCTTCGGCAGGGACATCCGCCAGTACGATGGAAGCCAGACCGCCCAATGGACTGGCGATTTCGAGGACGACCTCAGATCGCGCGTGTTCGGCTGAGTTACCCTGGGCCCGCGTACGGCAGCGGACCGACTTCCTGTGGTCAGTAGGAAAATATTGGCTTGGCACAGGCAGGCGACCAGGCCTTTGCAGCCGGACGCCCGGGGCCCATGGAACATCCATACCCGGCTCCCCGCGTGGCCGCAGGAGGTAGCAAGAAATGAAACACACACAGACATTCCTCAAACGGACGGCAATCCTGATCGCCGCCCTTGGCATCGTCTCCTGCAGCGGCACGACTCGGCGAGACACCGATACCGTAGCGGGGGGGCGGGCATCGGGGGCGTCGCGGGTGCAGTGCTGACCGGCGGCAGCGCCCTGGGGACTGTCGGCGGAGCCGCCGTCGGCGGCGTCATCGGCAATCAGGTCGGCAAGTAGCGGCGGCAGCGCTGCCAATCCCATGGAGCTATCGTGAACTTCATCACCGGCGCCGGACCGCTTATTTCGCTGATAGCCGGAATCCTGATTCTTGTGATTCCACGGCTGCTCAACTATATCGTCGCCATTTATCTCATTGTCATCGGCCTGCTCGGACTGTTTGGCGCACATCTGCGCTGAGCGGACATGGGATCCTGCTTCCTACCGGATTCCCGCCGGATCATTCCAGCCCCCTGAGCGGCCTCGGCACCTACGGCCTTGGTTTCGTGACCTTCGGTATCTGTGGCTGGCTACTGGGCGCCCTAATCGGCGCCGCACTTCCGCGACTGCGGCCGGCTCGTCAAACTACGCTCTTGTTGCAGGGCGAGCTCATCATGATCGTCGGTTGCAAAGCCTCTAAGCGCCGAGCGCATTGCGCTGGAAATGGCCCGAGGCGTCGTAGACGCTGACAGACCAGAATGCGCCGGCCGGCACGGTGGGGACGTCGAGACGGTAGCTCGTCGTGCCATCGTTGCGCCTGGGCGTGACGATCTGGTAGAAGGCGTCTCTCTCCGGAATGCCGCCTCAGGCGATGGCACTGCCATGAGGCGGCGCACCGGATCGACCTCCCCGCTCCCGCCAAACATTACCATCCCCAAGCCAGCTCAGGATAAACCATCACACTGTGATCTTGGTTTTGGCTTRCATGCGATCTCCGGCGTTGCTGTTTGCGATGGCCCTCCGCAGAACGGAGGGAATGGCCGCATTCGCCACCATGAACGACTGGTTCTTCGGGCTGGAGGTCAATATCTGGCGCCACTGTAGGCGCCCGCCTACAACGTGAACGGCACCGTGCACTTGCGGGCGATGCCTGTTCGGCCCGTGACGCTACGCCTGCAATATGCAGGCCCGCGTGTCCGCCATCGTACCGACTGGATGGCAAATCGGTGCCAGCCTCAATCTGGCGGATACCGTGATGATGGAGAGAAATCCATCCCCACGCCACGTCGGGCGGCCGCTGTTTCCGGCAGGGCTTGCACGCCGTGCCGCACTCGTGTCCGCAGTCACTGATTGAATCGCATCGAGGTAACCAAAGTGAAAACCATCCATCCCGTCAAGTTTGCGGCCGGTGTCGCCTGCATCGCGCTCGCGGCTAGCCTCTACGCTCCGCTGGGCCACGGGGCCACGGGAGGCGCGGAGGCATCGCTGACAAACCCCAACCCCACCCATGAGACGATGAGCGAAAGCGTCAGCGATACCGCCATCACCACCAAGATCAAGGCAAGCCTGCTCGAGCAAAAGAACCTGCACTCGACGAGCGTCCACGTTCGCACCCGCGAGGGCGTGGTGCGCTTGACCGGCAGCGTCCCGTCGACAAAGCAAAAGCAGACCGCAGCCGACGTCGCCAACGCCACCAACGGCGTGAAGTCGGTGGAGAACCACCTCGTCGTCCGCAAGCTGTGAAGCGTCGGCGGAACCCTTACCATTTCTGGAGCAGATCATGAATCTGAATGAACTAGACCGCAACAGTGGCGGCCCGCGTGCCTCCATTGTCGGCGCGAACGACCCGAAAAACTCTGGGCCCGGCCCTTTCGTGATGGCGGCCGACACGCTGGAAGGCAATACCGTCGTCGGTCCGGGTGGTGACAAGCTCGGCACGGTCGATCACATCATGCTGGACGTCGGCGGAGGACGTATTGCCTATGCCGTGGTGTCCTTCGGCGGCTTCCTCGGCCTTGGCGAGAAGCTGTTTGCCGTACCGTGGTCCGCACTGACCCTTGACACCCAGCGCAAGAGCTTTGTGCTTGGTGTTGACAGGGCCATGCTGGAGGCGGCTCCGGGCTTCGACAAAGACCATTGGCCCAGCATGGCGGATCCGCAATGGGGAACCACCATCCACGAGTACTACGGCGCCTCACCTTATTGGAAGGACTACCGGTACGAAAGGGAGGCTCAGCCCTGACTGCACAGCGGTCCTGAGGTTTTCTCCATCATGCTCCGGCGAACTGCGTCAAACCTCCCAGACCGCGTTAGTGCAGTGTTCCATTCTGTTTGGAACTTAAGCGGCGGTTAGCGCGAATGACCTTCTGCAGGATATCGCGAGCGCTCTTGGTCCAGATGAACGGCTTGGGGTTGGTGTTGTGGTGAGCGATGTACTCATTGATGGCGGCGATCAGTTCCGGCACGCTGGTGAATACCCCCCGGCGAAGTCGCTCGGTTGTGATGTCGCGAAAGAACCGCTCGACCATGTTCAGCCATGATGCCGAGGTGGGCGTGAAGTGCATGTTGAATCGCGGATGCTTGGCCAGCCAGTCCTGCACGGCAGGATGCTTGTGCGTGGCGTAGTTGTCGGCGATCAGATGCAGCGTTTTGTCCTTGGGCGTCTCGCGGTCGATCTTGCGCAGGAATTTCAACCACTCGCTATGACGGTGGCGCTGCTGGCACTGGGCGATGACCTGGCCATCGAGCACGTTGAGCGCGGCAAACAGCGTGGTCGTGCCGTTGCGCTTGTAATCGTGCGTCATGGTGGCCGCGCGCCCCTTCTTCAGCGGCAGCCCGGGCTGTGTGCGATCCAGCGCCTGCACCTGGCTCTTCTCATCGCAGCACAGCACCAGCGCGTGCTCGGGTGGCGACATGTACAGGCCAACGATATCTTCAAGCTTCTCGACGAACTTCGGATCGCGCGACACCTTGAAGCCGCGCACGATGTGCGGCTTCAACCCGTGGGCGTGCCAATGCCGCATGACGGTGCTGGCGCTCACGCCCAACTCGGCGGCCATCTTGCGCGTGCTCCAGTGCGTGGCCGCCACGGGCTTGGCTTGAGTGGTCAGCTCCACCAGCCGCGCCGTGTCCACCTTCAATGGCGGCGCACCGCGCGGCAAGTCGCGTTCAATACCGGCCAGCCCCGATTGCGCATACCGCTCACGCCAACGCGAGACCTGCACGCGTCCGATTCCCAACTGCTCGGCGATGTCCTTGTTCTGCATGCCGTTGGCGGCCAGCAGCACAATGCGTGCGCGCTGCGCCAGCCTCACGCTCGTGAGCTTCGACTGAACCAGCCGCGTCAACTTGGTTTGCTCCTCGTCGGTCAACAGGATCTCGGGGGCAACTCGCACTCGCTCTCTCCACGTTTTGTCGCTGTAGAGCAATAGTCTCATATAAGTTCCACCAAGAACAGAACGCTACATTAGCACCGCGTCGCCTTCGACCCGGTGAAACCGCTTTCTTGCTAGGTGAAATCATGCGCACCGTACTGTATTTCCGACTTCGCGACGCCACGACCGCGCGGAGAATCCAGTCGGGGCTTGCCGAGCTTCCCGTCTCTCCCGTGTGCATCAAAGGTCCATGGTTCATCCAGCATGACGGCCAGCCAGTCGAAGGGTTGCGCAATGCCGCCACCCAGACCACGCATCGCGGCGAATGGGAGGCAGCAGGCTTCCTGAGCGGCGTAGCGCTAGCGATCTATGCGACCCTGTCCCTGGGCACCTCGGCCGGTACATTTGCCACTGTGCTGGCCTGCGTAGCGGCCGGTGCACTGGGCGGACTGGCGGGGGCGTGGCCGGGACGAAAGCTCGACGGATCGATCTGGCGCGGCGCGATCGCCCGGCAACGGACCAGCCTTGCACAAGGCGAGATACTGCTCGTCACCAGCTGCGCCAGGCGGACGAAGGAGTCTCTCAAGCTCATGGTCAATGCCCTGGGCGGCGAGAGCGTTGAAGAACGCAATGAGGCCTTGCCGGATTTCCGCTGGAAGTGATGCATCGGCAAGGAGAAAGACCCTTCGCCTGGGTCTTGCTTGCCGCAGGGCCTCTTAGCCTGTACTTTGCCGTGGCGCAGCCTAGGTATGCTGCCCGTGCGGCGCCACGGGACACTGGCATATGACCGCGTCAGTGCATCCTTCGCGCGCTACCCGCCGACCTGATTGCCGACAACCCTCCAACTGCGGCGCCGGCCACGGTGCCTAGCGCGCTGCTGCCGGTCAACACTGCCTCCGCCACGGCACCTCTCCCGGGCTCGCCACAGTATCCGTGTCGCGCCTGGACACGCCGAGCACACTCACCACCGTTGAGCGCAATGGATAAGCTCAGAAAAATGACGCCCATTTGGTTGCCTTTCACTTTGATATCTCGATTTACTGGTTTCCGCCCCGGACGGAGGCCCTGAGTGGAAGCGACGATGCAGACTGCCACTGCCAGCCTGTTTTGAGGTTGCGTCCGCGTGTCGGTCCGGCAACGTAACGGTGTGCAAAGCGAAGCAGCGCGCCGCGCTCCAGGCTTGTTTCGGTGGCCTGTCCAATAGCGTACCGACACCGCGCTTTTGTCGGCGCGATGATGACTGGTCGCGATGATGACGCCCCGCAATGAAACGCCACCGTCCTCCCTTGGCAGCCCCCTTACGGCCGACGTGGTCCGGTGATCCGGCGGGCCACTCATCCACGCGTCGCTGGTCTCTACAGGAGAATGACATGCAAACTTACCGCTGGCTTTGTGTTGCGGCGCTTTCAATTATGCAAATGGGTTGCTTATCGACGCCCGGCGTATACGGCGGCGAGGGCGGGGATGGTGACCATCACCGTGGACCGGACGAGCGGTATGATAGTCGTCCGAACGGCTCCGTCTATCGCCCTGGCGAGCGCCAGCGAGTCAACTCGATGGAACGGGTCAGTGATGACAGGAAGCAGGAATCCGGCATGAAAAATGGATGGATACAATAGGCAATGACAAGCAATCGCGAGCGATGACGCTCCCAATGCCCCTTCTCTGCCTGCAAATGGCTCGCGCGCTCATGCAGTTGCCGGCGGAATGCATAGCAACAGTTCGTGCCGGCCATCCTCGAGCGGCACGCGCACTCCACCGCCCGCCACGGTAACTGGCAGGCCATCGCGGAGCGCGTGTGGCACGCCGGTAGCCGCCTGGACGCGGATAGCGTAGTAGCAGGCGCCCAGCTTGACGGTCGCTTCAAACCCCGGCCACGCGGCCGGCATCGCGGGGGCAACAACCAGCCAGGCCCCTTCCCTCCGGATGCCAAGGATGCCTTCCATGCCCGCGCGATGCATCCATCCCGCTGCGCCGGTGTACCAGGTCCATCCGCCACGCCCGACGTGGGGCGCCACCGAATAGACATCGGCCGCAACCGCATACGGCTCTACCTTGTAGCACTCTACGGCTGCGGCTGTCCGTGCGTGGTTGATCGGGTTGAGCATCGAGAACAGCTCGACGGCTTTTGTACCGGCGCCAAGCCTGGCGAACGCCAGAACCGACCACATCGCTGCATGGCTGTACTGGCCGCCATTCTCGCGCACCCCGGGCGGATAGGCCCGGATGTAGCCAGGGTCCGGCCCCTCCCGGTCGAAGGGTGGCGAAAACAGCAGCGCCAGCCCATCCTGGCGACGCCACAGATACTGCTCCATCGACGCCATCGCGGTTGCCGCGCGCGCGGGATCCCCCGCCCCCGACAGCACGGCCCACGACTGCGCGATGGCATCGATCTGGCACGCCGCGCTCGACTTCGAGCCTAGCCAGCTGCCATCGTCGAAGGTGGCGCGGCGGTACCAGCCGCCGTCCCAGCCGTGCTGCTCCAGCGCTTCGCCCAGCAATACGGCATGCGCGCGCCAGTCCCGGGCACGGCCGGCGTCGCGCGCCTCGGCATACGGCGTGAAGAGCGTGAGCGTACGCGCCAGCAGCCAGCCCAGCCATACGCTCTCGCCCTTGCCGGCGGCCCCGACGCCGTTCATGCCATCGTTCCAGTCGCCACCGCCCATCAGCGGAAGCCCGTGTTCTCCGGTAAGCGCCAGGCAGCGGTCGATGCCCCGGGCGCAATGCTCGAACAGCGATGCCGATACTGCCCCGGTCAACGGCTGGAAGAAGGCATCGTGCTCACCGGCCTGCAATACCGGGCCGTCGAGGAAGGGCACGGACTCGTCGAGCACGGCCGCATCCCCCGAGGCGGCGATGTAGGTGGCCACCGCGAAGGCAAGCCAGACGCAGTCGTCGGAGATGCGGGTGCGCACGCCCTGCCCGCTGTGCGGCAGCCACCAGTGCTGGACATCGCCTTCGGCGAACTGCCGAGCGGCGGCACGCAACAGATGGTGCCGTGTCGTGGCCGGGCTGGCGAAGGTGAGCGCCATGGTGTCCTGCAACTGATCGCGAAAGCCGTAGGCGCCGCTGGCCTGGTAGAACGCCGAGCGCGCCCAGATACGGCAGGCAAGCGTCTGGTACAGCAGCCGGCCGTTGAGCATGATGTCCATGGCGCGGTCCGGCGTGCGGACCTGCACCGCACGGAGCAGGCCGTTCCAATGCCCGGTCACGGCATCGAGCACGGCGTCGAGATCGGCTGCGCGATAGCGGGCGACCAAGGCGCTCGCCTCGTCCTGCGAGCCGCACTGCCCCAGCAGCGCGACGATTTCTACGGTTTCGCCGGCGGCAAGCTCCACGAAGCACTGCAAGGCCGCGCAGGGATCGCGCCCCGCACCGATGGCGCCCGACAGCGGTGCAGGGCCGAGCAGCGCCGCCGGCGCGGCAGGCGCGCCGTTGCGTCCGAGGAATTCGGTACGGTCAGCGGTCCAGGCCACCTGCCTGCCGCCGAGATCGGCGAAGGCGACCCGTCCCGGGAACGCGGTGCTCCAGGGATTGCGTGCCAGCATGGCACCAGTGGCGCCGTCGATCGCAGTGGCGATGAACGGAGCCGAAGCGCTACGGAAGGTGCCAAGCACCCACTCTGCGAACGCCGTCACCGAAAGGCGGCGGCGGCCAGCCGACAGGTTGCGCAACGTCAGGCGGGAGATCTTGACCGGATCCTCCAGCGGCACGTACTGAAGCAATTGCGCCGAGATGCCGTTGGCCTCGTGCGCAAAACGGCTATAGCCATAGCCATGGCGCGCCGTATAGGCATTGCCGTCGCGGATGGGCTGTGCCGTGGGCGTCCACAGATCGAGCGTCTCTTCGTCTCGGATGTAGATTGCTTCGCTGGCCGGGTCCAGCACCGGATCGTTGGACCAAGGCGTGAGCTGGTTCTCCCGGCTGTTCTCCGCCCAGGTGTAGCCGCTGCCTTGCGCAGAGACCTGAAAGCCGAACGACGGATTGGCGATCACATTGAGCCACGGCGCAGGCGTCGCGACCTCCCCGGTGAGCTCGATCACATACTCGTGCCCATCCTTGTCGAAGCCGCCCAGTCCGTTGAAGAACTCCAGCGGGGCTGTGACCCGCGCTTGCGTGGGGGGTACCGGCGAGACGGAGACAGGCGGGAAGGCCAGGCGCGAAAGCCACTTGCGACGATCGGGGGCCGCACGGGCAGGCGCCTCGGGCAGACGGGCAAGCTGCTCGGCAACGGAGCCGCGGCGCGCGACCAGCGCGACACGGGCAACTGACTGGAGCAACTCGCGCGCCTCGATCCGCATCATGTCCGCGCGCAACGCGTATACCGCCCCACGGCCAAGCCCGTCACCCAGGCGGGGACGCGACTGGCTGCTGCGCACCGCCGTGTCTATCGCGACCTGCAGGTCCTGGGTGTAGGAGGAAGCGCGTTCGTTGACGATGACGAGATCAACACCAAGGCGCTTGAGCCGCCAGTATTCGTGCGCACGCAGCAGCTGGCGCACTTGCGCCATGTCTTCGATATCGTCGATGCGCAACAGCACGATGGGCAGGTCGCCGGAGATCGCGTGCGGCCAGAGCCCCGACTGCGGCCCCGCGCCAGCGAGGATGGCCTCCGCCGGGCTCCGGAAGCGGACATCGGAATACAGGATCGGCGCCGCCAGGCGCTGGAAGTCCGCCGCCTCGCCAGCCTTTGCGTCGAGATAGCGCAGCTGGACCTGGGCCTGGGTCCACGCCAGGGTCTTGGCACGCTCGAACGCGCTGCGGTCGTGGTGCTTGTCGATGAGGACCATCAGTTCGGCACGCGAGGGCGCCACCAGCGTCCAGAAGGCAACCCGGGCAACGCCGCCCGGCGCTACCCTCACGCGCTGCCGGAGAGAAAAGACAGCATCGAGGACCACGCCGGTGGTATTCGACAGCGGCTGCCCGCGTCCCATGCCGCCAGGTGCCCGGGCCGCCGGGCCAGTCCCGAGAAAACGCGCGCGGTCGGTTTCATGCTGGAGATCCGCGATCACGTCGCCTTCGGCCACCGTGAAATGCGCGGCCCATATGCGCGGCTCCCCGTCGGAGCGCGGGCGGCGCGTGGCAATAAGCGCGCCGAACTCCGGCAGGTACTCGGTCTCTACAAACAGTTTGGAGAAGGCGGGATGCGCATCGTCGGCGGACGGCATGGCCAGGACCAGTTCCGCATAGGAGGTCAGTTCGATCTCACGTGGGCGGCGGCCGCTGTTGGCCAGCGATACGCGCCGCACTTCGCCGTCGTCCTCCCCGGAGACCAGCACATCGAGGGTCGTGGCCAGGCTATCGTCGCGGCGGATGAACTCGGCGTGATCCTCGGCGAAGACGACCTCGCAGCCTGCGTCTTCTTCGTCGGCCTTGCGTTCTCCAGGCTGCGGGCTGGCAGACCATACCTTGGCGCTTTGCGTATCACGCAGGAAGATGAAAGAGCCGGCATCGTCGCGCGTTGCATCCTCCCGCCACCGTGTCACGGCAAGATCGCGCCAGCGGCTGTAGCCTGCGCCGGTGGTCGTCAACATTACGGCGTAGCGGCCATTCGAGAGCAGATGCGTGACGACGGCGCCGGTGGTGGCGCCCGGGTACCTGCGCACCGTCGAATCCTCGTGGCCCGCCTCGCCCCTGGACGCCTTCACCTCCTCGGCCCGCGGATGGGAAATGGCAACGTTGCGCGGCATGCGCTCCTGCAGCAGGAGTTCCGTGGCCTGAATCATCGGTTCGCGGTGGAAGCGCTCGCGCATCTGCCCCGCATGCAGCGTGTTGGCGATCGCGACGATGGTCATGCCCTGATGATGCGCCATGTAACTGCGGATGATCGCGAACTCCTCGTCCTCCGGCAAGCGGGAGCGCGTGAAATCGACCGCTTCATAGAAGCCGTATCGCCCTTTCGCCCCCATGCCGGCTAACCGCACGTAGTTACGCTGGGCCGCTTGCGGATCGACCATGGCCGCTAGCGCGGTCGCGTAAGGTGCAATCACGACGTTGTCCGACAGACCGCGTTTGAGCCCGAGTCCTGGTACACCGAAGTTGGAGTACTGGTAGGTGAACTCCATGTCGCGCGCGTTGTAGGCCGACTCGGACACCCCCCACGGCACGCCCAGCAAGCGGCCGTAGACCTGCTGGCGCTCCACCACCAGCCGGTTGGTCTGCTCCAGCAGGCTGCCGCCCGGCGCGCGCATCACCAGAGACGGCATCAAATACTCGAACATGGACCCAGACCAGGAGATCAGCGCCGAACCGTTGCCCAGCGGCGTGGCCGTGCGGCCCAGGTGGAACCAGTGGCGCGTGTCCACGTCGCCCTTCGCGATGGCGAACAGGCTGGCCAGCCGCGCCTCCGATGCCAACAGGTCATAGCAGCTCACGTCGAGGCGGTTGTCCTCCTGCGAATAGCCAATCGACAACAGTTTGCGCTCGCGGTCGAACAGGAACCCGAAGTCCATCGCCAGCGCCATTTCGCGCGCCTCGGCTGCAAGTGCCTGCAGCCGCGCTGCGAGCTCGCCCGGCGCCGCGGCGCTATGAAGCCGGTCCTGCTCGTGCTCAGCCATGGTCTTGCGTAACGCTTCGACCCAGAACGCAAGGTCCGCGAGGCTGTCATCGCCCGCCGCCGGCAAGATCGCGCGGGCCGTCATGGTGGCTTTTTCCGTCAGCCGCCTGAGCGTGGGCGACAGCGTGCCCATGGGCTCCGTGCCGGCGAGCCGGGTTTCGATGTCCTCGATCAGCCCGCCCAGGACGCCACCCCGCTCCCCGCACGGCGTGGCAAGGCTGGCAAGGGCTTCGCGCGCGAGCCTGATCGTGTCCATCATGCCGGGCCGGAAGTCCGGCACCGCCGCGGAATCGGTCCATTCCTCGCAGGCATTGGCCAGCACGATCAGGTGGCCGGCCAGGTTGCCGCTGTCCACCGACGAGACATAAGCGGGCGTCAGCGCGCGCAGGTCCTGCGTGTCATACCAGTTATAGAAATGCCCGTGTAAGCGCGGCAGCTTGCGCATGGCGGCGAAGGCGGCTTCCAGGCGCTCGACCGTCGCCACGGTGGCGCTCCAGCCAAAGTCACGCGCGGCAACGGCGGAGAGCAGATAGAGGCCGATATTGGTAGGCGACGTCCGGTGCGCCACCACGGGCCGCGGCCGTTCCTGGAAATTGTCGGGCGGCAGCATATTGTCCGCCGGTGTGACGAAGGTCTCGAAATATCGCCAGGTGCGGCGCGCCGTCAGGCGCAGGTCGCGCGTGTCCGGCCCCGACGCCAGCAGGTGCCGGGCCACCGTCGGGGAGCGGCTGACGCCTAGGGCCAGCGCCGGTGCTGTCAGCCAGAGCAGCCCCAACGGCAGCAAAAGCGGCCAGGAAGGCCGCGCAAAGGCTAAGGCGCCCGCCATCATGGCTAGCGTCAGGGCGACCCCGCCTCCCATTTTTAGATAGAAACCGGTAAGATCCAGCCGTGGACTGCTCATCGACTGCGCGGCTGTGGTCCACTCCAGCAAATGGCGCCGCGTGAAGCGCAGGCGTACCAGGGTTCTTAAGATGGCATCGCCCATCCGCCAAGCCTGGTCGGGCAGGAACGCAAGTGTGAGCAGCACCTGCGTGGCCGCGGCGTGCAGATCCGCCGTCAGCATCCGCAGGTGGTTGCGCATCTGGATGCCCGCGCGATGCGGGACCAGCGAAAACAAGCCAGGAAAGAACGCGGGAAACGCGATGGCGGCGAGCAGCATCCCCGTGGCCCACAGTCCGGTTGCCAGTGGCAGCAGCCAGCACACGCCCAAAGCCAGCAGCAGGACGGGCGTCAGCAAGGCGCGACGTAGGTTATCCAGCATCTTCCAGCGGCCCAGCATCGGCACCGCCTCACTGCCGGCGCGGCCCTTGAAGATCCAGCCGAGAAGCTGCCAGTCACCGCGCGTCCAGCGGTGCTGGCGTTTGGCGGCAACATCATAGCGCGACGGGAAATCCTCGACGACTTCGACATCCGAGGCCAGGCCGGCGCGAGCGAACACGCCCTCGAAGAGATCATGGCTGAGCACCGCGTTTTCCGGAATGCGGCCGTGCAACGCGCGCTCGAAAGCATCTACGTCATAGATGCCCTTGCCGGTATAGGAACCTTCGCCGAACAGGTCCTGGTAGACATCGGACGCGGCGGCCGCATAAGGATCGATACCACCGGGCGCGGAGAATATCCGCTGAAAGACGGACCCCTCGCTGCCCACCGGCAGCGAGGGCGTCACGCGCGGCTGTAGCACGGCATAGCCGCCCACGATGCGTTGCAGCCGCTCGTCGAAGCGGGGCCGGTTCAGCGGGTGGGCCATCTTGCCGATCAGCCGCAGTGCCGCATCGCGCGGCAGGCGTGTGTCGGCGTCAAGCGTGATGACGTATCGCACCCCGGCGGGTACCTGCGGCGGCTCACCGTTGGCACCGACATAGCTCGTGTCGGTGGCGCCGCGCAGCAGCCGGTTGAGTTCATGCAATTTGCCGCGCTTGCGCTCCCAGCCCATCCATGTCTGCTCGCTGGCGTTGAAGATGCGGCGGCGGTGCAGCAGCAGGAAGCGATTGCCCGCAGGACCCGGCCCGTGGCGGCGATTCAGTTCCTCGATCGCATCCGCGGCCATGGCCAGCAGCGCCGAATCGGCCGACGCCGCTTCCTGGTCCGCATCGGCGCCGTCGGTCAGCAGGGCGAAGGTCAGGTCACCGCCGGCACCGGCAAGGTGGTGCACCTCCAGGCGCTCGATCTGCTCCCGCAAGCTGGCTTCGCTGACCAGCAGCGTCGGCACAGCGACCAGCGTGCGCAACGATGACGGCACGCCATCCAAAAGCTCAAGACCGGGCAGGATGGACGCGCCAAAGCTCCAGACCATCACGCGGTTGACCAGCGTGGTCRCCACCTCGCTGGCCGGCACAACGCAGATGACGCCGATCAGCGCCAGCCAGCCAGCCGCGAGCCCGGGATCCGGCACTGAGGCCAGCACCCAGAGGAAGGCGGCAAGCACACCGACGGTGGCAAGTAGGATCGCGCCCACATAGCCGCCAATGCCGAGAGCGACATTGATGCGGCTGAAGCGAAGGCGAGGCGGCGGGCGAAAGCCGATAGTCCGCTCGAGGGCGAGCCGCCCCTCTGCAATGAGGTGATAGCCGGGATCGCCGGTGCGCTCGGCCTGCGCTGCGCTGGTGGTACCCGCCACCGCAGCGTGCGCGGCCGACAGGGCGATGTCCGCAATAGCGAGCTCCGATACCGGCGAGCCCCGTGCCAATTGCTCGATAGCGCTGCGGTAGAGATTGCGCGTGGCAAAGTCCATTGCCGCAAAAGCGCTCCCCGCACGTAGCCGCTGGTCAACCAGGCTCACGCTCTCGAACAGCTCCGCCCAGTCGATATCGGAAATCAAGCGCATGCTGGTAATGACGTTGCGCACGGTCACGTTGGCCGCGCCTTGGCGCTGCTGCGCGCGCCGCACGACGCCGTCGATCGACGCGCCCTGCCGGCCAAGCCGCTGCTCCAGCCACCCGAGCGTGGGCGTGGTTCTCGGATCCTGGTCCCTGAGCCGCTTCGCCAGCTGCGCGGCGAACAGCTCCGAGAGGGGCGATGCCGAGCGCGAGGCGATATCGATATCGAGTGCCGAACCGGCGCAACCTGACACGAGCAGCTGCTTCGATAGTTGGTCAGCATCGGCGYGTGCGACGCGACCAGCGGTGATCTGCTCCGCCAGTCGACGCAGATTCTCCACCAGGACAATGCGCAGGGTGATGGCGACCGCCCACAGCTCGCCGATGGTCAGGGGCTGGACACGTTGATAGGCGGCAATGAATCGGCGCAGTGTGTCCGGGTCAATATGGCTGTCGGTATGCGCCACGAAGGCCCATGCCAGCCCGAATATCCTGGGATACCCGGCAAACGGCCCTTCGCTCAGCTTTGGCAGCTGGCGATAATATCCGGTGGGCAGGTCGTCACGGATCTCGCGGATCTGCGCTTCCACCAGATGGTAGTTGTCGAGCAGCCATTCGGCCGCGGGCTCCACGCCCCTGCCGCTCTCCAGTTCCGCCGCGCTGGCACGATAGGCTGCGAGCAGGACCACGGCATTGTCATTGAGACGGCTGCGCAAGGACGGCACCCGCGGCGGCTTCGGCGTGACCGGCTGCGCCGAGGCGAGGCTTTGCGCATGCTGCTCCAGCCGTTCGGTGCCGAACAACTCCTCGCGCACCGGTGCCGTGTTGTTCCATGGTGATGCGGTTGAAGGGAAATCGAACGTACGGAGCAGAGCTGAATACATGAACGCCTTTGAGATATTGGCTGCGGCACCGCTACGGTTGCTTGCGCTGTTCTTCCTTCGCGTCTCCGTAGGAAGCCTGTACCTCGCCGACAAGCTGTTCGACCTTGCCTCTGAGTTGGGTTGTCTTGCGTCCGGTGGTCTTTCCAAACATTTCCCTCAGTCTTCCCTTCGCCTTCTCGAGGCGGCCCTTCACCTGGCTTATATTCATGACACCGCTCCTTGATGATGGCGGCCGGCCGGCCAATCGCGCGCCGGGCGTCACGCGCGGCACAACTCTGGCTCGCGCGCCCAAGTCTGGCCACGGCCGCCTAGAAGCGGTCCATCAGCACCAGCACTAGCACCACGATCAGCAATGCACCCAGCACGCCACTGGGCATGTAGCCCCAGGAGCGACTGTGCGGCCACGTCGGCATGGCGCCGAGCAGGACAAGCACGAGCACGACCAGCAATACGGCGGTTCCTAGCATGGAACACCCCTTCCCCGACTCCGCGTTGGCCAGGTCGCCGTTGCTCTCCGCCAAGGGGCCTGAATCATCGAGCCCGACGCGTAGTCGGCCGCGTTACCTGAATGGATCTGACCCCCTTGCGATCAATGTGCCATCGAGAATGGGGATTGTCGGTACGCTGACGGACACTACTGCCGGCGGACACCCAGCAACGGCGCGGGACCAAGTGCCGCCGAAAACCGTGTCGCCATCACCCCACCCTCCTGACAACGCGCTGGACTATATTTTTTAGCGGTGGCACGGTTGTTCGCGCGACGAAGATCCGCGCGCATTGCCGCCAATATGCCGGATCTTTCATTTGGCCGGCGCCGGAGGCGCGACATGAGTATCTTGGATGAGCCGAAAACTAACCATCTGCGAGCAGTACTGCCTGAAGAGACTGGTTGCGCCTTGAACGGCACCTCGATTTCACTGAACTGCCCCTGCGGCACGTGGTCTACGAGTCCGGCGATCAGCTGGGGGCGGCGTACTTTCCCACCAGCGCGATCGTATCGCTGCTCTATGTGATGGAAGACGGATCATCGGCCGAGATCGCCATTGTCGGCAACGAAGGGATCGTCGGCATTGCGCTGTTCATGGGCGGCGAAACCACGCCGAGCCGCGCCATCGTGCAAAGCGCCGGCTACGGATACAAGCTCAATGCCAAGCTCTGAAACAGGAATTCGCGCGCGGCGGCCCGGAGCGGCGCCTGCCGCTGCGATACATCCAGGCCCTGATTACCCAGATGGCTGCCGACCAAAGAACTGACGATGACGCAGGAGTGGATCTCCAACATGCTAGGCGCGCGGCGCTCCGGCGTCACCGACGCGGCGCTGAAACTCCAGAACGCGGGCCTGATCCGCTACAGCTATGGCCATATCTCGGTGCTCGACCAGCCGGCGCTAGAAAAGCACGCGTGCGAATGCTACGCCGTGGTGAAGAAGGAGTTCGACCCCGAACTTGCCGGCCGTCTGAGAAAGCCGCGCCGTCCCTAGAACCGCGGCTTCGAGGTATCCCCCGCGCCCTTCGCATTGGCATAGTCAAGCACGGCCTCGCTCGTGGGCGCCAGCGAACAGACYCGAAGAGGCTGGAAGCTTCAAACGTGCCGCGACGCGTAGCGTCATCGGGTTCACCTGAGATGGGGCAGCAGGTCCCCATGTTCTTCGACGCCGACGCCCCCCGATCCGCACAGCACCGATCGCACCTTTCCCTTCTCCGCAGTCTTGCAGCCGACGACCATCAGGATCTCGCCCTCGGACAAAACGGCTGCGTGCCGTGCCAGATGTGGCCGCACAACCCGGCTTCCGGCCAGTCCCCCGAGGCACCAGCCGGCTATCCCGCCGATGACAAAGCCAACACAATACGCGGCGATGCCGACCAGCAGTGTGGCCCGGTCACTGTAGTATCCGGCGATTACCGCACCCAGCAGCGCGCAAATCGCATACCCTGCGGTCGCCCCTTCACGCCGGAAGGTGATATGTGTGGCATCGACAGCGGGAAATCCCTTCACCGGCCTGAACGCCTCGCCGAAGAACCACGGACCCGAGACATGGGCGGGTGGCTGCCCAAGCGGAAGCAGGCGGTCCCACCCGGCTTTGGCCGAAACGGCATCCTCGAAGCGAAAGTACAGAAGGGAACGCATGGCGGCACCTCGACGTCTCGAGCATACCGGCTACAGGCCTCGGCCCATCCGCTGCGTTATCGCAGCCGGTGTTGTCGATCGATAGGCCATGTATGCGCGGGCACCGGCGACGCGTCTGTCCGGTGCCGGACATGACCAATGCCTGGAACCCCTTATCGAGGGGGGGACAATGCCCGGACATAGTCCGGGCTATCTCGATCCCATGGCGGCCGGCACTCGGCCCGGCTGCATCGGCGGCGGCACCGCCAGCCACCGTGAATCGATTCATACCGCGGGGGCGCATGTCCGCCATCGTACCGACACGCAGGCGCTACCGTGCCAACCTTCATCTATGGGCGGGCCTGGTGCCCCCCCGTGCTGGCAGGCCGATGAGAGCCTCGCCTCGGCAAGGAATTGCGCGAGAGAACCATGCTAGGTGTTCTGGTGGTCGTCGTATTGGCGATGACTTTGGTGGCAGTCGTGTCAGTCTGGCACCATAGCCGTGTATGGGGCTATATGCCGGCAGCGTGCTGGGGACATTGCTACTCGTGGTGTTGATACTTGCCTTCTTCGGCAGGATCTGAAGGCGGGCAGTGTCCCTCTACGGAGGAGGCACCGCCGGCGACGCCCATGCCGTGCGCACGGGCAGGGAGTATTCCATGCAATCCGGGATATCTGGTATAGCGGTGGTAACCTATCGCACTGCGCCATCCAGTTGGTTCTTCGCCGAGGTCGATGGGACATGGATCTACCGTTTCGGCCCATTTAGCAGCGCGAAGGCCCTCGATGACGTCCTTACGGTGATCTACGCAACGCCGCCGCAGCGGGCCGCGATCGCGCCGGTGGGCGAGTGCGACGATGCTGTCGTGCTGCTTGCCGCCGCCGCGCTCGCAGCGCCATCGCCGCCCGGACGGAGGATGCCAGCATCGGCGGGCACGGTGACTGGGTGGCGCACCTTGCTGCACAGACTGCATTTTCGCGGCGCGCCGGAGATCGTCATCCACTGACAGTGGTGGTATATGCCCGGGCCATCGGCTTGACCGCGCCCCGGCGGCAATCTCCTCCCTGCCCTGCCGCCGTCGCGCGCCGCCGAGGCATCTGCGATCCCCCGGCGCGCTCATCCCACCCAAAAGAGATCACTCATGGCATTCGTCTTCCCCCTCTTCCTCCCCAAGACACCCCTCGCACTGCCAACTGCTATCGCTGCAGCGCTGCTGGAGCTACCCACCCCGGCCAGAGAGGTGCCAGCCGCCGCACACCGGGTGCACTGGACGCGTCCCGACCGGATGGAAACGCATATCCGAGAGCTGCATATGCAGCTCCGCATCACAATGTCGCAGCAGGATCACTGGCAGAAGATCGCGCAGGTGATGCGCGGCAACGCCGGCACGATGGCGTCGCTGCACCAGCAGCGCAGCACCGCCGCCAGGGATATGACGGCCCCCGGCGATCTCAACGCCTGCCGCACGATCGCCGAGGTGCATGCCGAAGGCATCCGCAAGCTCGCATCCGTGTTCCAGGCGCTCTACGACAGCATGTCGAAGGTGCAAAAGCAGAACGCCGATATGGTCTTCCTCAGCCGGCAGATACGGCCCGCATCCAGGCAAGGCTGACCCTGGCATGCCGCGAGCCAGCGTTGTCGATTCGCGCGTCCGGCACCGGACAGACGTTGTCGCGCCTGCGCCCTATTCCTGCGAGTGCCGTCCTTGAGGCGAGCATGCGGGGCCTGCGCGCACCGCAATCGGTCCCCCGCGTCCCATTTCTCCCGGCAGCACGAAACGGACTATCTGGCCTACAACGGCTATGCCGACCACTGGAGCGGCGCAGGCGTCCGGGACGGACTCCTCTGTCTCCAGGCGAAGTGGCAGCCGGCTACAGCGGACCGGGGCAGAGCCAGCGCGAGGGGGACGGCACGCATCTGCGCAGCGCGCAAGCCATTGCGCACTATGCCATTCATGCCTGGACGGTGACATCGGCCACATGGAAGGCTTGCTCACGGTCTCGCTCGACCTGTCCCGCGAAGTCCTAAAGGCCGCGCCGCGCTACGATGACGAAGCACCCTGGACCAGCGGCAGGAAGCCGGCATTCATCAGCACTAGTACAACATCCCGTAAATAGATTTAATAATTATCAGGCTGTAGGTACGGCTCCAGGAGCGTGACGACCACCTGGGCCATCTCCACCTGGGCCATCTCGTCGAGCGAGCCTGCGCCTGGCAACGGCT